>JBEGPL010000371.1:0-3040 GCA_041181445.1 Pseudomonadota bacterium | reverse complement strand
TACTCCTAAAACACTTTGCGCAGTTCGAACATCACGGTGCGGCCAACCGGATCAAGATAGGCTGGCTGAAAGCTGGTCGGCGTTGCACCCGACAGGTCGGTGACGCGCTGGCGCTTGTTCGTGACATTGTCGATCGCCATGGTCAGGCGGCCGCCCTTGGCCAGTTTCGATCCGTCGAACAGCGCGCCGAGGTCGACAAAAGCCTTGACGTCGACCTGTGCCACCGCGCCAAATGTCAGCATGTCGGGCGCGGTCAGGGTCCCCGTCACCAGCGAACTCGGCCCGCGCCGCGCATAACCGACGCGCAGACCGGTGCCGCCTTGGGTCAGCGTCACGCTGGCGTCGGTGACGTTGCGCTGACGCCCGCCGCCGATACCGATGGCGCCGCCGTTCAACAGATCGACCGGCGGCAGGCCGTCGCGGATCACCGTCCGCGCCTCCAGCAGCACGGTGTGCGCGGCCTGGACCTGGAGCATGGTGCGCGGCGGCGGCGCGGGACGCGGGCTGGTGTCACCCGGCTTGCGCGGCGCGAGCGGCGGCGGCGCGGCCGACAGCGGAATGCCAAAACCAACGCTGCCGCGCAGCTCGCGGCTGTGCTGGCGGGCAAAATTCACTGTGCGCTGATCGACCAGCACCAGCCGCCCGTTCGTGTCGCGCACGAACCGGTCGGGAAAGGCCGCGACCACCGCCGAACTGGGCGGCGGCAGCGCGCCGATCTGGTCAATAATGTTGGTCACCAGATATATGGCATTGAGCTGCAAATTATAGGCGCTGAGCGGACTGGCGGTGACCGACAGCGTCGTTGTACGTTGCTGTTCGGGACGCAGATTCGCCGCGCCGCCGCTGATCGTGGTCAGGTCGACAGTGTCGCCAGTCAGGGGGTCAAAGTAGCGGACATTTTCGGTGACCGTGGTGGGCGACGCAATCAGCTCGGGCGCGATGGCGCGGCTGTCCTTTGCCTTGCCCGCCGACAACCGCAGCCATGCCAGCGGATTCCAGTCGATCCCGAGCGTATGGCGGTCAAGCCTGCCATGGCGGCCAAGGTCGGTCCGGCCGATGTCGAAGCTGAAATCGGCGTCGCCCAGCCCCGCCAGCCACGACGCTTCGCCGCCGAACAGGGGGATGGTGACCCCCGCTTTGGTCGTGGTCTCGCGGCGCCGGAACCGGCGCGCCGTACCGTTGGCGTCGATGCCGTCGAGACCGGCCCACACGACCCACAGTCCGGCGCGCAGGCGCAGATCGCCGGTTGGCAGTGTCAGCAGCGGCCCTTCGGCATCGTGGGTAATCTGGCGGGTAAAAGTGTCGGTGCGGCTGAGCCGCTGGGTGACCGGGATCAGCGCCGCCAGCCCCGCCGCGAATGGATTGGTGCCATTGTCGATGGCTATCGATCCGCCGCCGATCGAGCCAACGCGGTCGCTGGCGCTGCGGCGGTTGCGTTCGTCCAGCCGCGCCGCTGTGGTCAGCCGCCACGCACCAAAATTGGCGTTGAGCGTGGTGGACAGACTGCCACTGGTCGACGTGCTGACGCTGCGCAGCGGCCGCGCCGGGTCGTTCAATGCCAGCAACACATTTTGCGAAAAGGGGGTGAAGGCGTTGGCGGCGGCGATGTTGAACCGCGCCGAGGGCAGCCCGCTCTGGCTGACATTTTCGGTCCAGCCGAGCCGGCCATTGAACGACAGTGTCAACCATGGTGCCAGCCGCTTGTTGCCCGCGATGCTGATGTCATAAGGTTCGGCCGTGCCGCGCAGCGAGCGATATTGCGACGCATTGCTGGGGTTCAACTTGTCCGCCCCGGCCAGCATGTCGGTCAGCGTCGGGCGGCTGTTGCCACCGGCCAGCGCGACCGTGCCAACCGGTCGACCGGCCAGCGCGCTGAGCAGCGGATCGATTTCGGTCCCGAATTGCGGGATGATGTTGCCCGCCGCAGCAAAGGGCGTGAATTCGGCGAGCGGGATAATCGCGCGGTCGCTTTCAAACAGGGGGTCGGAGCGCGCCGCGCGCAGCGTCAAATTGATCCGGTCCTGTCCCTTTATCCAGGTCAGCAGCACCTCGCCCTTGTTATTGCCCCATCCGTCCGCGCTCGCCATTTCACGGCTGCCGGTCAGCGTCATCGACCGGACCGCCGGTTTCAGCACGACATTATAGGCGCGCTGGCCGGGCGGGCCGCCGACTTTGGTCGCGGTGCCGCGCGGCAACGCGTCGATCCGCTCGATCACTTCAACCGGAAAATCGGCGATGTCGCCCAGGTCGTTCACTGGCTGGCCGTTGATCAGGATCGATGGCGCATCGTCGCCATTTTCGGCGCGCACCTGGTCGAGCAACTCACCCACCGTGCTGACCGCGTAGGACGCGACGCGCTGGGCATCATAACTTTGTTCGGGTTCAATATTTTTCAGAGTCGCGATGATCGCGCGGTCGCCGATGACGATGATTTGGCGGTCATCGCCGCCGGGTTTCGTCGCCGGGGTGTCGGGCGCGGGGGTCGCGTCGGGTGCAGAGGTCGCGGTCGCGGCAGCATCCTGCGCCCAGCCAGAACCGGGCGCGACCAGCGCCACCCCGGCCGCCAACATCGATGCCGACCACAAGGTTTCGCCCGCCGCATTGCGCGGCGCACGCGCCCTTCGCCCCATATGCCCAATCCCCCGCGACAGAAAACCCCGCCGGACGAATCCAGCGGGGCTCTCCTTAACCCAATTTCATGAAAAGTCTCAGAATGCGGGAACCGAGATATAGGTGCCCTGGCTGGTCGTCGACGCGTTCCAGGCAATGCTGGGGTTGGTGAACCACGCCGTGGTGCACTTGTCGCCGGTATAGCCATTCTGCTTCGTCCAGATGCCGGGCAGCCTCTTGGGCGAGATGCAGATCACGGGGTTGCCGACGAACAGATCGCCCGACAGCGTCACCGGACCGCCGTTGGCTTCAAAGCCGTCGAGCGTGTCGGTCTGCGCCAGTTCGATCGCTGTGCCGGCAACGGTGTCGGCCAGGACCGCGTCATCATAATAGGCGTCTTCATGGACCGGGTCGATGGCAGGTGACGATT
>JBEGPL010000370.1:0-3130 GCA_041181445.1 Pseudomonadota bacterium | reverse complement strand
CTACGATCCTTTTCTGTCGCGCGCAGCGGCATGAGCGCGGCGGGGCAGGGCGTTGCGGCAGCGGACATGGCCGATCTGTTTCATTTTCATCCCTCCGCGACGTTTCTGGCCGATGCGGATGGTGCGATCACGCTCGTCAACCAGGCGGCGGAACAATTGTGCAATATGGGCAGCGCGGCGCTGCTCGGCCGCAAATTGACGACCATTTTGCGGTTCGAAGATCCGCTCGTGCGGCACAAGGTGGATGGCGAGCCACAGGCCTTTGCCGCTTACGGCGTGTCATTCGATGCCGGACGCAGCCGGGCCGTTCTTGCCGACATCCAGATGGTCCCCTGCGAAACCCCGCCGCGTCACCGTCTGATCGCTGTTCAACCGGCGTCCAAGGTGCGCGATGTCATTGGCAGGCCACAGGGCGGGCCAAGCCGCACGGCGGGCGCCGCCGCCGCCATGCTGGCGCACGAGATCAAAAATCCGCTGGCAGGCATTCGCGGCGCAGCGCAGCTGCTTGCCCGCAAGGTGACGGGCGACGACACCCGTTTTTCCACGCTGATCTGCGAAGAAGTGGACCGGATTGCCGCGTTGATCGACCGGATGCAGGACTTTACCCGCGGTACACCGCAACCGGTCGCCCGGGTAAATCTGTATCCCGCTATCCAGCGCGTGCTGGAAAGTATGCGGGCGTCCAGCGGGGACCATGTAACCTTTGTCGAAGAGTTTGACCCGTCCATACCCGACGCGCGGGTCAATCAGGATGTCATCGTCCAGATATTGATGAACCTGGTCAAAAATGCGGTGGAAGCGGCAACAGGTTGCGAGAGCCCGATTGTCCGCGTTTCGACGGCGTTTCGTCATGGCTTGGCGTTCGACACCGGTGACGGGCGCGGGCGTATCGCGGTTCCCATCGAAATCGCTGTCAGCGACAACGGCCCGGGCATCGCGCCGTCGATGCAGGACGCGCTGTTCGAGCCCTTTGTCACGAGCAAGCGCGACGGACAGGGACTGGGACTTGCGCTGGTCGACAAGCTCGTCCGCGACATGGGCGGGCTGATCCAGTGGAGCCGGGCCGACGCATGGACTCAGTTCAAAGTCCATTTGCCAATGGCAGACAAGGCGGCAGGCAAGGCGTCCGACAAGGGGCAGAACCAATGAGCAATGCACGCCGGATATTGGTTGTCGAGGATGACCGCGCCATAGCGCTGGTCATTGCCGAGGCGCTGGGCTCCGAAGGTTATGACGTCACGTTGGCACAGACGCTGGCCGAACGTGATCGCGCGCTCGGCAACGCTTGTCCCGACTTGTTGATCACCGACGTCGTTCTGCCCGACGGCGACGGGCTGGAAACACTGCCGCGCTGGCGTGCGGTGCTTGGCCAAACGCCGGTTATTGTTCTGTCAGCACAGAATACGCTCGACACAGCGATCCGCGCGGCGGGCGAAAACGCCTTTGATTATCTGCCCAAGCCCTTTGATCTAGACGACCTGGTCGCGGGCGTCCGCTCGGCGCTCGATCGCAGCAGCAGCACCGAAGCGGCCTTGCCCGCGCAATTCGATCAGGACGCAACCGGACTGGTCGGCCGCGCCCCGGCGATGCAATCGGTGTTCCGGACAATCGCGCGGCTTGCGGGAAATGATCTGGCGGTGCTGATTCTGGGCGAATCGGGCAGCGGCAAAGAAGTCGTTGCCGAGGCGATCCACAAGACCGGAAAGCGCGCCGACGGGCCGTTTGTCGCGATCAATATGGCTGCCATTCCACGCGAATTGATCGAGGCCGAGTTGTTCGGTCATGAAAAAGGAGCCTTTACCGGGGCAGTGGGCCGCGTCGAAGGTCGTTTTGAACAGGCCCGCGGCGGAACATTGTTCCTCGACGAAATCGGCGACATGCCGATGGATGCGCAAACGCGCTTGCTGCGCGTCCTGCAAAGCGGCTCATTCTCGACCGTTGGCGGCAGCAAGTCGATCCGCAGCGACGTGCGCATTGTGGCGGCAACGCATCAGGATCTGCCGCTGCTCGTCAGCGAAGGCCGTTTTCGGCAGGATCTGTATTTCCGGTTGAACGTCATCCCGATCGACATTCCGCCGCTGCGTGAGCGTCGCAGTGACATTCCCGACCTGGTGCGCCATTTTCTCGCGGGCGCCGGCGATGCCGGTCTGCCAACAAAATCGATCATGCCCGAGGCCGTCGATATGCTGGCAAATCGCGACTGGCCGGGCAATGTGCGCGAATTGGGCAATTTTGTGCAACGGCTTGTGCTGTTGTCACGCGACAATGTCATCCGTGTCGCCGATGTGGATGCGATGCCGTCGTCGGCTTCATCATCGGCGGGCGCTGGGGTCGACGATGGCGACATCGACAGCCGAATTGCGGTGCAGATCGCCCGATGGACGCGCGCGGGCGTCGAGGGCGGGGGGGGTGAGGGCGACCTATACGCGGCGCTGCTGGCACTGGTCGAACCGCCGTTCATCGCCGAAATGCTGAGCCATCATGGCGGCAGTCAGGTGCGTGCAGCCAAGTCAATGGGAATCAACCGCAATACGCTCCGCAAAAAGATCGAACAGGCACAGCGCGCCTCAAACCGTCGTTGAACAGGACCATATGGGCGTAGATCGGCGCAATATGTGTTTTCCTTGCAACAGGAATGTCGTATCCGTGCCACAATGAATGGCGCGACAGCAACACTGACGGCGGGAACAGGGCGCAATACGATGCCGTCTGCGGGCAGCCGTAGCCTGCTGGTGCCGCCCGAACTGATCGCGCTGATCGCGATGGCGGCCATTGGTGCGGCAACCTATTTCTTCATCACCGCCGACCGTCAGAGCCAGACTTTACTTACGCCCGCCATTGTGGCGGCGCTAATGGTCACCAACCTGGTTCCGGCCATGACTCTGATTGTGCTGGTCGGCAGCCGCATTGCGCGCGCCCGCGCCACGCGATCAATCATCGGTGGCAGCGGGCGGCTCCACGTTCGGCTTGTGGCACTTTTTTCGCTGCTCGCGGCGGCGCCAACATTGCTCGTCGCCATATTTTCGTCACTCTTGTTTCAGGTTGGGGTCGACTTCTGGTTTTCAGACAGATCGCGCGGGATGCTGGAAAATGCGGCGGGTCTGGCCGCCGGCTATTATGATGAAAACCA
>JBEGPL010000369.1:0-3282 GCA_041181445.1 Pseudomonadota bacterium | reverse complement strand
TTATGTCGAGGCGGTGCTGGCGACGACGATGCTCTACCCGCTGCTGTCGCGCGTGCCTGCCGCGGCCGCGCACCAGTGCTTGTGCGATGCCTATTGGGCAATTGCACAATGGTGGATGGATCATGAATTACGGTGTCAGTTTACCAATTAAGGATTGCGGCGGGATCACGAAGGTACGCGCACGTACCTCTATGATGTCGAGAACCGGCTGGTGAGTGCGGGCGGGGGCAGCGGCGCGGGCGAAACGCCAGCCCGCCGCCCTGCCGGCCCACCCCGCACCCGCCCCTTGCCCTTGGATGCAACCCTGTTATAGAGCGCGCCGGTCGGGGCTGGCCGCGCGCGCGGGAATCGCGGGTGATGCCGGCCTTTTGACGGTTTCGATCCCCTGATTGCGGGGCTGGCGTGCGGGCGTGGCGGAATTGGTAGACGCGCTGGTTTTAGGTACCAGTATCGCAAGATGTGGGGGTTCGAGTCCCTTCGCCCGCACCAGTCCGGTTGGCCGCGCTGCGGTCCGCGTGGGCGGCATCGAGGCGGATCGAGATACACGGATTTTGACAAGGTAAGAGTTGACCGATGAAGCATGTTGAAACGTTGAACGAAGGCCTGAAGCGCGCCTATCACCTGACCATCACGGCGAAGGACATCGACGCGCGCGTCGACGCCGAGGTAAAGGCGGTCGCGCCGACCATCAAGATGCCGGGGTTCCGCCCGGGCAAGGTGCCCGCGAACCTGATCCGCAAGATGCACGGCCCCGCGCTGACCCAAGATGCGCTGAACAAGGCGATTGACGACGGCGTCGCGAAACTGATGGCCAAGGAAAAGCTGCGCCCCGCGCTCCAGCCCGCGATCAACCTGGAACCGGGCTATGACATTGGCAAGGATGCGACGGTGTCGGTCGCGCTGGAAGTGCTGCCCGTGTTTGCGGTGCCCGCGCTCGACGATCTGGCGCTCGAGCGGCTGGTTGTGCCCGCCGACGACGCCGCCATCGACGCCGCCGTCGCGCGCATCGCCGGTCAGATGAAGCGGTTCGACACGGCCGCGAAAAGCCACAAGGCGGCGGCCGGTGATCAGGTGATCATCGATTTCGAAGGCAAGGTGGACGGCGTGCCGTTCGACGGCGGCAAGGGCGAAGGCATGGCGGTCGAAATCGGCGCGGGTCAGCTGATCCCCGGTTTCGAAGACCAGTTGATCGGCGTGAAGGCGAACGACGCCAAGGTGCTGAACGTGACCTTTCCCGATGACTATCCGGTCGACGCGTTGAAGGGAAAGCCCGCGACATTCGACATTGTCGTCGCCGAAGTGAAGGCCCCCGCCGACACCAGGATCGACGATGAGTTCGCGACCTCGCTGGGGCTGGAAAGCCTGGAAAAGCTGCGCGAATTGATGAAGGATCAGGTCGAACAGGAACATAATGGCCTGACGCGCACGCACATGAAGCGCAAATTGCTCGACCAGCTTGCCGCCGCCCATGATTTTGAAGTGCCGCCGACGATGGTCGAAGCCGAATTCAACCAGATCTGGGAACAGTTGCAGCAGGAAGCGGCAAACGAAGACGACGCCGACGCCGCGCGCGCCGAGCTCGACGCCGAAAAGGACGAATATCGCGGCATCGCGGTGCGCCGCGTCCGTTTGGGCCTGTTGCTGTCCGAAATCGGTCAGGCGAACGGGGTACAGGTCAGCCAGGCCGAAATGAACCGGCTGGTCGCACAAGCCGCGCAGCAATATCGCCCCGAAGACCGCGACCGCTTTGCGCAGTTCATTCAACAGGACGCGCTGGCCGCGGCGCAACTGCGCGCGCCGCTGTATGAGGACAAGGTCGTCGACTTCCTGTTCGCCAAGGCGACGATCACCGAACGCGAAGTGACGCGCGACGCGATCGAAGCTGCGATCGAAGCCGAAGACGACGGCGGCCATGTTCACGGCCCCGGCTGCGGCCACGACCATGACGAAAAGCCTGCGAAGAAAGCGGCGGCGAAAAAGCCTGCTGCCAAAAATGCTGACGCCAAAGCCGAAGTGGTGAAGGAAGCGGCCCCGGCCAAACCGGCAGCCAAGAAAGCCGCGCCGAAAAAGGCCGCTGCCGAAGCCGCGCCGGCCAAGGCTGAAAAGCCCGCTGCGGCCAAGAAGGCACCCGCGAAGAAAAAATAAGGCGCCGCGAGACGCCACGCAAAAAGGCCGGGCCGGGGACATCCTGACCCGGCCTTTTTTTCATTGCGGCCTAAGATGTTCGGCTGGTGACGGTCCCCACCACGCACCCGCCGTCCATGGCGATCGACTGATCGGCGCCGGCGAGCATTGCGTCGCGGTGGCTGATCACGACGACGGTCGTCTGTCCGGCCAGCGCCGCGATGGCATGGCGCACGGCAGATTCGTTCGCGGGGTCGAGCGCGCTGGTCGGTTCGTCGAACAGGATCAGCGCGGGCGCGGTCAGCAGCGCGCGGGCGAGCGCGATTCGCTGTCGCTCGCCGCCCGACAGCATCACGCCATTGTCGCCGACGATTGTGTCGACGCCTTCGGGCAACGCGTGGACGAAGCCTGCCGATGCAGCGGCCAGCGCCGCGTTCATGTCGGCGCGGGCGATGGTGCGGCCCATCGCCAGATTGTCGGCGATGCTGGCGTGCATCAGATAGGGCGATTGTTCGACATAGGCGACGCTGCGCCGCCACGCGATCCGCGCCGCGCCATCAAGCACCCGGCCATCGAGGGTCATGCGGCCGCTGTCGGGGGTGATCAGCCCCATCAGCACGTCGGCCAGCGTGCTTTTCCCCGCGCCCGACGGGCCATGGATCACCGTTGTGCTGCGCACGGCCAGCCGCAGCGACACCGCGTCAAGCGCGGGCGCGGCGCGGTCGGCGTAACGCACCGATACGTCATCCAGCACCAGCGCGTCGGTCAGCGCCAGCGGCGGCGCGTCGCCCGGCGCAGCGGGCTCGCGCGCGGCGCGCGCCGCCGCCAGCAACGCCTGAACCTCGGCAAAGCTGGACCGGACATGGTGCCAGCTCGCGGCATTTTGTTGCAGCGCGGCGAGCATCGGCACCAGCCGCGCGACAACAAAAGCAATCGGCAGCAGCGCGGCCAGCGGCACATGCCACACCGCCAGCCCGGCATAGAATATCGCCGCCAGCGCCGCCGCGCCGCCGGTCTGGAGCAGCGCGTGGCCAGCAGCATGGGTGCGCTCATAGCGCGCTTGCAGCGTCCGTAAATGTGCCGACGCCGCGTCGAGCTGCGCCAGTTCGGCACCTTCGCGGCCGAGCAGCTTGGTGGCGCGGATCGCCGCAAATCCAT
>JBEGPL010000368.1:0-4032 GCA_041181445.1 Pseudomonadota bacterium | reverse complement strand
TGCGCATCGCGGCGCGGGAGACGGTGGCGATTGTCGGGCCGTCGGGTGCGGGCAAGACGACATTGTTCCAGCTGGCGCAGCGTTTTTACGACCCGCAGGGCGGCCGCGTGCTGGTTGACGGGACGCCGCTGGTCGACGCCGACCCGGCGGCGGTGCGCGCGCGCATGGCGATGGTGCCGCAGGAAACGGTGATCTTTGCCGCCAGCGCGCGCGACAATCTGCGCTATGGCAATTGGGCCGCCGACGACGACGCGCTGTGGGCGGCGGCGCGCGCCGCCAATGCCGAAGAATTTCTGCGCAAGCTGCCCGACGGGCTCGACACTTATATGGGCGAGGGCGGGGCGCGGTTGTCGGGCGGCCAGCGTCAGCGCGTTGCGATTGCCCGCGCGCTGCTCCGGGGCGCGCCGCTGCTTCTGCTGGATGAGGCGACATCGGCGCTCGACGCCGAAAGTGAGCGACTGGTGCAGGATGCACTCGACCGGCTGATGGCCGATTGCACGACGGTGGTGATCGCCCACCGGCTCGCCACCGTGCGCGCCGCCGACCGGATCATCGTCATGGACGACGGCCGCATCGTCGAACAGGGCCGCCACGACGATCTGGTGGCGCAGGACGGCCTCTATGCACGCCTCGCCCGGCTTCAGTTTCAGGATGCCATCTGAATTTTCTGACTATGTTTGAGGGGACGACCCCGTAATGCTCCACGATCAGACCGTTTTTGCCTTTAGCCAGCAGGCACAGGCGCTGCTCGGCCAACTGGCAAAGGCAGAAAGCTGGTGCGCCGATCATGGCATCGCCGAGTCCGATTTTCTTGGCACAAGGCTCGCGGCCGACATGCGGCCGCTGAGCGGCCAGCTTAACTTCGTCGTCGCGGAATTGTTGAAGCCCATGCGCCATTTGACGGGACAGGCGTTGCCCGACCCGGCCGACGCCTTGCCGACGATTGCTTCGCACCGTGCGCGTATCTCCGCCGCGCTGGCCGTCATCGGCGGACTGCGTGGCGACCAGGTTGATGGCGACCCCGCGCGCCGGATCACGCTCGAACTGCCCAACGGCATGGCGTTCGACATGAGCGCCGCAGACTATGTCCGCGACTGGGCGGTGCCGCAGTTTTTCTTCCACATCATGGCGGCCTATGCGCTGATGCGTCACAATGGCGTTCCGCTCGGCAAAGCAGATTTTGTCCCGCACATGGCGCGGCACGCGCGTCGACCTGCCCAATCCTAGGGCCGGGACCCCGGGTCAGGACCCTAGATCAGATCGCGATAGCGTTCGTTGCCGATGAAGTTGATCCGGTTGCCGCCGTTGCGTTTGACCGCCGCGATCACCTGATCGACGCGCAGATAGCGTGCCTGCGCATCGGGATAAAGCTCGATCGCCGGGGCGTCGGCGCGCGCGGCACCCGCCTTGACCAGCGCGCCCAGCTCACCCAGGTCGACCGCCCTGTCGTTCCAGCGGACAATATTGTCGGGCGCTACGGTGATCCGGTTGACGTCCGCGATGGGCAAGCTGACTTCGCTGCCTGGCAAATCCATGTCGACGACGTGCGTCGGCGGGGGAATGGTGATGATCAGCATCACCAACATGACCAGCATGACGTCGATCAGCGGCGTGGTGTTGATGGCGGGGTCGCCATTGGGGTCAAAGCGGAAAATGCTCGTGCGTCGGCGCATGGCGTCTCTCCCTGTCTGCCGCACGGTGCGGCGTTGGCTGGAAGCGCGCGGCGCGGTCCATGGACCGGCCCGGATGCACGATCAAAGCACGGGCGCCGACGTCGACATTGTGCCTACTGGCGTCCATAGCGCGGCGCATACGCAGCGATGATCAAACGCGACCAACGATGAAATGATATATCATAGTTTGCCACGGTCAAGGGTTAAAAGAGCGGTCGGCGGTGCGGGTCATTGGCCGGGGGCGTGCGATCCGGCGCGCACCGACGCGCACTGCCGTGCACCGACGCGCAGGACGGCGTCATAAATGTCCCCGGCACCAACAGAAAAGGGCGGCACCCTGCGGCGCCGCCCCTTCTTGTCGACCTTCCCCGAAAGGAAGGGCGGTTATGCCTTACATCCCGGCGTTCGGGCCGTAAGTCACTTCCACGCGACGGTTCTGGTCGTTGCGCACGCCGTCGGCGGTGGCAACGGCCGGACGGCCTTCGCCAAAGCCCGACGCGCTGAACGCGCCACCGGGGATACCACGGCCCGACATATACGACTGGACAGCCGTGTTACGACGTTCCGACAGACCCTGGTTATAGGCCGGACGACCCGAACGGTCGGCGTGGCCCGCCAGCATCACGGTCGTGCCGCTGCAACCACGGTTGTAAGCGCTGATCGCATTGTCGAGAATGCCCGCAGCTTCCGGCGTGATGTTCGACTGATCCCAGTCGAAATACACGATGTACGGACCCTTGGCGCAAACCGGCTTCGGCGGCGGCGGTGCAATGACAACCGGCGGCGGAGGCGGCGGGGGCGGCGGGGGTGCGATAACAACCGGCGGCGGCGGCGCTTCGGGGCCACCGAAGTTATAGGTCAGCGTGCCGAGCAGCGAGTGCGAACGGAAACGTGTCGCAACGGCGCGGCCACGCACGTCGACCAGGTCGACGCCACCCGCGTTGAAGAAGCGATATTTCAGACCCGCATCCCAATGATCAGAGATCGGCGCACGAACGCCGGCCAGAGCCTGCCACGCGAAACCGGTGTCCGAATCGTCCAGCCATGAAGCGGCAAAGACGTTTTCGGCTTCGATTCGGGCAACGCCCACACCGCCGCCGACAAAGCCTTGCAGGCCGTCATCATCGCCAAAGTCGAGCAGGCCGTTGAGCATGAAGCTCAGCGCGCTGGTGTCGCCATTGGTGTCACGCACGCCGGTGATCAGCGTGCCCGCACCGCTACGCGACGCGGGAATGCCCGCCGCCGTGACGGCAATGCCGGTTTCATCTGCTTCGCGGAACCCGACTTCGACTTCGGCGCGGAAACCGCCGAAATCATAGCCGACCGTTCCGCCAAAGTCATAGCCCGTCCCATGGTCGACCGACGCTGCGTCTGCCGCAGTACCGATATCCAGGCTCAGGTCCTCAACGATGGTGGCACCACCCTCGATACCCACATACCAGGAGTCGTCCCGCGCCAAAGCAGGCGACGCCAGGGCAGTGGAGGCCAACGCCAAGGCGACAGCAAGCTTCCTCATAAGAAATCCCCTTTCAGTCGAGATGCAAATTCTCGGGGGCCGTCCTACCCTGTCATTTCACCGCGTGCAAGCGCACAATTGCGCAATTTGTTGCCCAAATGTCGCACCGGGATCGCATTTTCCACCAATCTACGCGGCGCTTAATAGCCCGTGCGCGACGAGCGCTGCAGAAATGGTGGCGATTGCAATGCGGGCCTGCGAATCGATGACGGTCCCGCCGCTGGGTGCCGCACTGGCGGCGGGCGGCACCCATTGAATACCGTTGTGACGATAAAGGCTTAGCGCCGCGCCGACGCGCAGGCCGAGCCCTGCCCAGGGCGAAATGAAGCGCCATCCGCCGTCGGTCCATCCGGCAATCTGGCCCGCGCGGCCGGTCCAGTCGCCCGTCGGCGCGGCGCCGATAATCCAGCATTGGCCGGGCTGCGGCGTCGTCGGCGGCGTATTGACGCCGACATCAACGGCGCGCGCCGCCAACAAAAGATCGATCAAGGCCAGCGCCCCATTATGGGTCGCTTCCTTTTGCGCCTGCCCCACGGCAAGCAGTGGCAAGGCGATATTTGCGGTCAAATATGGGTCCATCGACATGTCCTTTCGATCCTTGGCTTTCGATCATTGGCTTTCAATCACGGGTTTGATTAGGCGAGCAGGCCCACCGGGATGACGAACGCGCGCGCTGGCGAGGGTCCATAGTCGCCAACCTGAACGATGCTGCCCGTCAGCGTCTGGCCCCCGGCGAGCGCGGCAAGTGCGGCAAGGTCGAGCGCGCGTTCGGACATCATCACCTCCTGGGACTGCGCCGCGCCCGCCGCGGGTGTCAGCGTCACCCGGAACAGCGTCGCCGAT
>JBEGPL010000367.1:0-3492 GCA_041181445.1 Pseudomonadota bacterium | reverse complement strand
GACGCCGCCGACCAGTGCCGAAAAGCCGAGGCTGCCCCAATAAAGCCGCCGCCGCGGCGACAGTTTTTGCCATGAGGGCAATGATGGTGTGAAAAGATATAAGGTGACTGCCGCGACAGTCAGCCCGACCAACGTTGCCCCAAAGCGTGGCGACACGGGCGTGCTGCCATGCTTTGCCGATTCCGCGAGGTAACCGCCAGCGACTCCGGCCAGAAAAACGGCGGTGATCAGACCGATGCAGAGTCCGGCAATCGAGCGGGCTGCGCTCCTTGCAGCGCGGGGGGCCGGGGTAGGGGCGTCGGTCATTTGTCGTCTCCGTGCGAACCATCATCAAAAATCGCTTCGATCGGCATGGCGAACAGCCGTGCCAGTTTGAACGCGAGCGGCAGCGAGGGATCATATTTCCCCGTTTCGATCGCGTTCACCGCCTGCCGCGATACGTCGAGCTGGTCGGCAAGGTCGGCCTGGCTCCAGTCGCGCATCGCGCGCAGCACTTTCAGTTGGTTCTTCATGTCGACATCCATGTCATATCTCACTGACCTTTTGTCACGTTACCCTGACTTTATGACGCGAGTCACTGACATAGTCAAGAAGACCTTACAGAAAGTTCTGCTCACCTGACTTTCAGGGGTCACGAACAGTTGGAAACGCGCCGGATTCCCTGCTACGCCACGCGCGATCGGGAGAGAGATATGTCGAGCACGCACGCGCGCACCTGCCACATTTGCGAAGCAAATTGCGGGGTGCTGGTCGAGGTTGAGGGCCGAACCGTCACCTCGATTCGCGGCAATCCCGACCATGTACTGAGCCGCGGGCATATCTGCCCCAAGGCGACCGCGATTGCCGACTTGCAGGATGATCCCGACCGGCTGCGGCTGCCGCAAAAGCGGACTGCCAATGGCTGGCAGACCATCGACTGGGACACCGCCTATCGCGAAATCGCGGGCCGCGTTGTGGAACTGCAAGGGCAGGGCGCCAAGCCCGCCTTTTACGCGGGCAACCCCGGCGCGCATGATTATGCGATGGCGGGGCAGGTGCCCGCCCTGCGCAAAGCCGTGGGATCGCGCGGCACATTTTCGGCGACGACGCTGGACCAGATTCCCCATCATTACGCGCAATATCAGATGTATGGCCATGTCAGCCTGGCGGCCGTACCCGACATCGACCGGACACAGATGATCATCATCGTCGGCGGCAATCCGATGGCATCGAACGGCAGCCTGTGGACCGTGCCCGATTTCAAAAATCGGGTAAAAGCGATGCAGGCGCGCGGCGGGCGGCTGGTCGTCGTCGATCCGCGCTGCACCGAGACAGCACAGGTGGCGGATGCGTGGGTGCCGGTCAAGCCGGGGACGGACACCGCGTTGTTGCTGGCCTTGCTGCAATGCATATTGGCCGACGGCGATACATTGCGCCCCGGGCTGGCCGAATTGGTCGATAGCAGCTGGGCGGCGGTCAAACCGATGGTTGACGGCCTTGCGCTGGCCGATCTGGCCGATCATTGCGGGGTTCCCGCCGAAACGATCCGCGCGCTGGCGGCTGATCTGGCCGGCGGCGAACCCGCTGCCATTTATGGCCGAATGGGCGTGTCGGTTTGTGAATTTGGCGCCGTCAACCAATGGCTGGTGCAACTGATCAACCTTGCCACCGGCAATCTGGATCGCGCGGGGGGCACGATGTTTCCGCAACCCTTGCTCGACACCGTCGGGATGGTCGGGCGCGGCGGGATCAAGACCGTCGATACAGCGCGCGGGCCGATGCCGTCGGTGATGGGCGAGATTCCGATGGTCGCTTTTGCCGATGAATTGCTGCGCGACGATGACCAACGGGTGCGCATGTTGTTTGTCGTGGCGGGCAATCCCGTCCTGTCGACCCCCGATGGTGTGCGCACCGACGCGGCGCTGGCCGGGCTGGACCTGATGGTCGCGTTTGACATGTATGTGACCGAAACCAGCCGCCACGCCCATTACATCCTGCCGCCGTGCGGGCCATTGGAAAAGGATCATTACCCCTTGTTCTTTGGACCGGTGGCGGTGCGCAATTATGGCTGTTATTCGCCCGCGACGCTGCCGATGGCGGCGGGGAGCAAGGCCGATTGGGAAATCGTCGCCGAACTGGCGCAGGCGATTTTTGCGGCGAAGGGCGAGCCCGCGCCGAACATGCGCACGCCGCGCGACATGCTCGACGACATGCTGCGTGCTTCGCCAAAGGGGATGTCGCTCGCCGAGGTCGAGGCGCACCCCAACGGTGTCGATCTGGGCCCGCTCCAGCCGTGCATCGCCGACCGGCTGTTGACGGCGGACAAGCTGATCCACGCCGCGCCGGATGCCTTGTTGGCCGATTGCGCGCGCTTTGCCGCGTCGCTGGCCGACGACGCGGGCGACGGACTGCGGCTGATTGGCCGCCGCCATGTGCGATCGAACAACAGCTGGCTGCACAACAGCAAGCGATTGATCAAAGGCCCGGACCGCTGCACATTGATGATCAACCCGGGCGATGCCGGATCCCGGGGGCTGGTCGATGGCGACCTGGCCGACGTCGCCAGCCGCATCGGGCAGGTCCGCGTCGCGGTCGAGGTGACCGACGACATCATGCCCGGCGTCGTTTCGCTGCCGCACGGCTTCGGTCACCGGCGCAGCGGTGTCGGGTGGCAGACCGCCGCCGCGCATGGCGGCGTTTCGATCAACGACCTGACCGATCCCGAACGCTATGATCGTCTGACCGGCAACGCCGTGCTGAATGGAACATTGGTGACGGTGGCGCGCGCGTTGGCCGACGTGGACGCGGCTTAGCCGCGAACCGGCCCAGAGCCTTGACCCTGTCGCCGCCTTGCGCCAAAGCGGCGGCAATTGTTGCACCTGCGAAGGGGTGGCCGGTGGCCGACACAAAAGCATCAAAGCCGCTGAGCTTTCAGGACATGATCCTGACGCTGCACGCCTATTGGGGCGCGCGCGGCTGTGCGATATTGCAGCCCTATGACATGCGCGTCGGCGCGGGGACGTTCCACCCCGCGACCACGCTGCGCAGCCTGGGCCCCGACCCGTGGAACGCCGCCTATGTTCAGCCGAGCCGCCGCCCGACCGATGGCCGTTACGGCGAAAACCCCAACCGGCTTCAGCATTATTACCAATATCAGGTGATCATGAAGCCATCGCCCGCCGACCTGCAGGACCAATATCTGGGCAGTCTGGCCGCGATCGGGATCGATCCGATGCTGCATGACATCCGCTTTGTCGAGGATGACTGGGAAAGCCCGACGCTCGGCGCGTGGGGGCTGGGCTGGGAAGTGTGGTGCGACGGGATGGAAGTCACCCAATTCACATACTTCCAGCAAATGGGCGGGTTTGATTGCAAACCTGTCGCGGGCGAGCTGACCTATGGGCTCGAACGGCTGGCGATGTATATTCAGGGCGTCGACAATGTGTACGATCTGGCGTTCAACGACGCCGGGGTCAGTTATGGCGACGTGTTCCTGGAAAATGAGAAACAGTT
>JBEGPL010000366.1:0-3655 GCA_041181445.1 Pseudomonadota bacterium | reverse complement strand
TGTGCGCCCCGGCGATAGTTGATTCTTGGCCGGTTGTGGCGACGGCCAAGCCGGGGTCGATACCAAAGGCAAACGGTCGATCATGGATATCGACGAAGACGCCCGCGATGCCGTGATCGCGGTCAATCTGAAACGGGCATGGCTGGTCATCAAACAAGTCGCGCCGCACATGAGTTCCGCGTCAACGCGCTCAACCCCGGCGCCACCGAAACGCCGATGGCAACGCTCGGCGGCTTTGCCGACGGCACCGCGCGATCCTATGCCTGTTGCGCGGCCGAGGGGCTGGTGATCAACCCGCCCCGGCCTGCGCAGGGACGACGCTCTCAATTGCGAAAATGGATCGCGTTTATTTCGCCGCGAGCGCCGCAAAATCGGCATCGATGGCCGCCAGCGCCGCGTCGGAAATCTGGTCGGGCGCGAACGCCTGCACCGCCTTCAGCGAAAAGCCGCTGGCCATGCCGATGCTCGGGTGGCTGGAAAATCCGGGCAGATGCTTTTCGACGACGGCGGCCGCGTCGGGATTGGCCAACAGGTCGCCAATGGTCGATTCGGCCGTGGTGAACGCGGGCTTCGCGGCTTCGGCTGCGACGGGCGCGGCTGTCTCATCAGCGGCGATGGCAGGGGTGATCAGCGCGATCGACAGGACGGCAGCGGCGATAAACGATTTCATGGCAAAGTCTCCAAAGCAATAACGATGACGCCGCCTAGCATGGCCAGCCCGTGCTGCACCAGACCTTAACGACCAGCGACGAGCGCCAGCACCCGCGCGGCCCATTCGGGGCGACAGATGAGCAGGTCGGGCAGGCTGGTTTCGGCTTCATTATAGACAAGCGGCGCGCCGTCGACCCGCGAACAATGGAGGCCATAGGCTGCCGCAACGGCGACCGGCGCGCAATTGTCCCATTGATACTGGCCGCCAGTGTGCAAGTAAATGTCAGCCTCGCCGCGCACGACCGCCATCGCCTTTGCCCCGGCGCTGCCCATGGGGAGCAGTTCTGCGCCGATGGCGGCGGCGACCGCGACCGCCTCTGCCGCCGGACGCGTGCGGCTGACCAGCATGCGCGGCGGATCATTGGCGGGCGGCAGCACCGCACCGGCATCCGACGTCAGCGTCAGCCCCAACCCGGGCAGTGCAACCGCACCCACCGCCGCGCGAAAATCGACCGAGAGCGCAACATGCACCGCCCAGTCGGCGCGCCCTTCGCCATATTCGCGTGTGCCGTCGAGCGGGTCAATGATCCACACGCGCGATGCCGACAGCCGCGCGGCGCTGTCCTTTTCCTCTTCCGACAGGATCGCATCGCCGGGCCGCGCCGTGCGCAGCGCATCCATCAGCCAGGCATTGGCGGCCACGTCGCCCGCCTTGCCCAAATCCTTGCCGACAAGGCCGCTGTCCCGCTGCAAATCCAGCAGAATGTCGCCCGCCCCTGCCGCGAGTCGGGCCGCCAGCGCGACGTCGGTTTCGGCGGCGCTCATTTCAGCGGCATGATGTGGCGGATGATATATTCGGCGGCTTCGGCAGGTGTCATCTCCACCGTGTTGACCCGGATTTCGGGCGATTCGGGCGGTTCATACGGGCTGTCGATGCCGGTGAAATTCTTGAGCGCGCCGCTGCGCGCCTTTTTGTAAAGGCCCTTGACGTCGCGCGCCTCCGCCACCGCCAGCGGCGTATCGACGAAAATCTCGATAAACTCGCCCGCAGGCAGCATCGCGCGGACCATGTCACGCTCGGCGCGGAACGGCGAGATAAAGGCGGTGAGCACGATCAGCCCGGCATCAGCCATCAATTTGGCGACTTCGCCAACGCGGCGGATATTTTCGATCCGGTCGGCTTCGGTAAAACCCAGATCCTTGTTCAGCCCGTGGCGCACATTGTCGCCGTCGAGCAGAAAAGTGTGCCGATTCATCAGCGCGAGCGACTTTTCCACCTCGTTCGCGATCGTGCTCTTGCCCGACCCCGACAGGCCGGTGAACCACAACACGCGCGGCCGTTGATTCTTCAGGCTGGCGTGGTCGTCGCGGCCGATGTCGGTGGCCTGCCAATGGACATTTTGTGCGCGCCGCAGGCTGAAATGCAACATCCCCGCGCCGACCGTACGGTTGCTGATCTTGTCGATCAGGATGAAACCGCCCAGCGTGCGATTGTCGGCATAGGGTTCGAACACGACCGGCTTGTCGGTCGCGATTTCGGCGACGCCGATCGCGTTCAGCTCCAGCGACTTTGCCGCCATATGCTCCATGCTGTTGACGTTGACGGTATATTTGGGGGCCTGCACCGTCGCCGAAACCATCTGCGTGCCCAGTTTCAACCAATAGGCGCGGCCGACATGCATCGCGTCATCGTCCATCCAGACGATGGTTGCCTCAAACTGGTTCGATGCCTCGGGCGGCGCATCGGCGGCGGCGATGACGTCCCCGCGCGAACAATCGATCTCATCAGCGAAACACAGGGTGACCGACTGGCCCGCGACGGCAGTGTCGAGGTCGCCGTCCAGCGTTACCACCCTTGTGACCGTGCTGGTTTTGCCGCTGGGCAGCACCCGCACCGCGTCGCCGGGCTGGACCGTGCCGCTTGCGATCAGTCCCGAAAAGCCGCGAAAGTCCAGATTGGGCCGGTTGACCCACTGCACCGGCATGCGCAGCGGCTGTGCCTGCGCGCTGGTCACATCCAGCGCAACCGTTTCCAGATGCGCGACCAGCGGGACACCCGCGTACCAGGGCGTATTTTCCGACCGGGTGGTGATATTGTCGCCCTTGAACCCCGAAATCGGCATCGCGGTGAAATCTTCGATCCCGATGTCGGCGGCGAACGCCGCATAGTCGGCGACAATGGCGTCATATTTCGCCCGATCATAGCCGATCAGGTCCATCTTGTTGACCGCCAGCACAATGTTGCGGATGCCGATCAGCTTGGCCAGATAGCTGTGCCGCCGCGTCTGGACCAGCACGCCCTTGCGCGCGTCGATCAGGATGACGGCCAGGTCGGCGGTGCTCGCGCCGGTGATCATGTTGCGCGTATATTGTTCGTGCCCCGGACAATCGGCGACGATGAACTTGCGCTTTTCGGTCGCAAAAAACCGATATGCGACGTCGATGGTGATCCCCTGTTCGCGCTCGGCGGCCAGCCCGTCCACGAGCAGCGCAAAGTCGATCTCCTGCCCCTGTGTTCCCACGCGTTTGCTGTCGCTGGCCAGCGCTTCCAACTGGTCCTCGAAAATCATCTTGCTGTCGTAAAGCAGCCGCCCGATCAGCGTCGATTTGCCATCGTCGACCGACCCGCAGGTGATGAAACGGAGCAGCGATTTGTGCTGATGCATGTCCAGATAGGCATCGATGTCATCGGCAATCAGGGCGTCGGTTTGATACTGGGGAGTGGTCCGGGCGTTCCCCCCCCCCCCCCTTCGGGGGTGGGGTTGGGGGTGGGGCTTGTCGTTGGGGCACCACTTTGACAGGCCCCACCCCAACCCGTCCCCTGAACGGGAGGGGCTTTTCGCACAGCATCAGCCATCAAAAATACCCCTCCTGCTTCTTCTTCTCCATGCTGGCATCGCCGCCATCCTTGTCGATGACGCGGCCTTGCCGTTCGCTGGTTGTGGTCAGCAGCATTTCCTGGATCACATCGGACAGGTTCGCCGCCTCGCTTTCCACGGCGCCG
>JBEGPL010000365.1:0-4757 GCA_041181445.1 Pseudomonadota bacterium | reverse complement strand
CGGCGAACCCCTTGGTTCACCCGCGCGAAAGTCATGGAAAGCAGCACAGTGGCGTCTCCCAAAAAAGCGATCATCACCGGCATTACCGGACAGGACGGGGCCTATCTTGCCGAATTGCTGCTGGCCAAGGGATATGAAGTGCACGGGCTGCGCCGCCGGTCGTCGTCGTTCAATACCCAGCGCATCGAACATCTTTATGCCGACCCGCAAGATCAGGACGCGCGGCTGTTCCTGCATTATTTCGACCTGACCGACAGCAGCGCGATCGCCCGGCTGATCGCCGAAATCGCGCCCGACGAACTCTATAATCTGGCAGCGCAAAGCCATGTCGCGGTCAGTTTTGAAACGCCCGAATATACCGCCAATGCCGACGGCATCGGCACATTGCGCTTGCTGGAGGCGATCCGGATCAACGGGCTAGGCGCGACGACGCGCTTTTATCAGGCGTCGACGTCCGAACTCTATGGACAGGTGCACGAAGTGCCGCAGCGCGAGACGACACCTTTTCATCCGCGCAGTCCCTATGGTGTGGCAAAACTCTATGCCTATTGGATCACGGTCAACTACCGCGAAGCCTATGGCATGCACGCGACCAATGGCATTTTGTTCAACCATGAAAGCCCGCTGCGCGGCGAGACATTCGTCACGCGCAAGATCAGCATGGCGGTTGCCGCCATCGCCCGCGGATTGCAGGACTGCCTGTATCTGGGCAATCTGGACGCCGAACGCGACTGGGGCCATGCGCGCGATTTCGTCGACGGGATCTGGCGCATTGTCCAGCACGACGAACCGCGCGACTATGTGCTCGCCACCGGCGAAAAGCACAGCGTGCGCGCCTTTGTCGAGCGCGCCTTTGCCCGCACCGACGTGACCATCAACTGGTCGGGGGCCGGCGTTGAAGAGGTCGGCACCTGCGCCAAGTCGGGCCGCGTGCTGGTCCGCATCGACCCGCGCTATTTCCGCCCGGCAGAGGTGGAATTGCTGATCGGCGACGCAACCCGCGCGCGCGATGAACTCGGCTGGGTGCCCAGCGTGGGTTTTGACGTGCTGGTCGATGAAATGGTCGATGCCGACCTGCGCCGGCTCGATGTCGGCGACAATTGGCGGATGCGAGGCGGAGAGCGTCGTTGACGCGGCTGCGGATCGCCTATCTGGCGACCGATGCCTATGGCGGACGCGGCGGGATCGCCCTGTATAATCGCGACGTGCTGGCGGCGATGACGGCGCCGGGCGGGGCGGGCGACGCCATCGTCCTGCCGCGCATCGCGGGCAATGGCGCGCATGCCATTCCCGACGGCGTCGACTGGCGCCCGCCCGCGCGCAGCGGTATTGCGGACTATATTCGCGCTGCGTTCCGGGTGGCGCGGCGCGACCGGCCCATCGACCTGATATACTGCGCGCACGTCAATTTGCTGCCGGTGGCGGCGATGTTGCGCGCGCTGACCGGTGCGCCGATTTTGCTCGCCATTTATGGGCTGGAGGCGTGGGAACGGCTCGACCGGCCGACGTCGCGTGCGGCGCTGCGCATGGTTGGTCATGTGTTGACGATCAGCGATTTCACCGGCGCGCGCTTTCGCGGCTGGAGCGGCTTTGCGGCCACGCGGATGAGCCTGGTCCCCAACGCGATCCACCTTGAACAATTTGGCGCCGGGCCAAAGCGCGCCGATCTGGTCGCAAAATATGGGCTGACCGGCAAAAAGGTGATCATGTTGTTCGGCCGCATGGACGCGATGGAGCGTGGCAAAGGGTTCGCCGAAATCATCGATGCCATGCCCGACATATTGGCGCAGCGTTCCGACGCCGTACTGGTGCTGGCGGGCAGCGGCAACGCCCAGTCCGCCTTCGCGGCGCAGGTCGCCGCGCTGGGTCTGACCGACCATGTCCGCTTCACCGGCGAGGTGGCGGAAGCGGACAAGGCCGATACCTACAGGCTCGCCGACGCCTATGTCATGCCCAGCCGTCAGGAAGGCTTTGGCTTCGTCCATCTGGAGGCGATGGCGTGCGGCATCCCGGCCGTCGCCAGCATCGCCGACGGCGCGCGCGAGGCGGTGCGCGATGGCGACATCGGCATATTGATCGACCCTGATGACCGGGCGTCAATCGTCGCAGGCACGTTGGCGGCGCTTGACCGGCCGCGTGCGATCCCCGCCGGGCTGGCGCATTTTGCCTTTCCCGCCTTTGCCGCGCGATTGAATGCCTGCATCCGCGCGGCGGCGGGGCAGGGCCAGTGACCGGCGGTCCCGCGCTCATTCTGGGGGCGTCGGGGCAGGACGGGACCTTGGTCGCGCGGCAGTTGCGCGGCGACGGCGTCGTCGTGCATGGCACCGGGCGGCGGCTGGCCGACAGAATGCCCGACCAATGGGGGCCGCTTGGCCTTGCCGATGGCGTCCACCGCCACAGCGTCGATCTGGACGATGCAGCGGCGGTGCTGACGCTGATCGATCATGTGCGGCCCGACCAGATTTATTGCCTTTCGGGGCAAAGTTCGGTCGGTCGATCCTTCGCCGAACCCGAAGCGACACGCCGTTCGCACGTCGCGCCGATGGTCAATGTCGCCGAAGCCGTGAAGGCGCTGCGGATCGACCCGCACATCATGCTCGCCGGGTCGGGCGAGGTGTTCGGTGAAACGTCCGCCGATGCGCCCGCGACCGAATCCAGCCCGATGGCGCCCGCCAGCCCGCCTCCCAGTCCCTATGCTGCGGCAAAGGCCGAGGCGATCCAGCGGGCGCAGCAATACCGCGACGACAGCAATGTGCGCATTTCGGTGGCGCATCTTTTCGGCCATGAATCGCCGCTGCGCCGCGCCGATTTCGTGTTTGGCAAGGTCATCGGGGCGATCCTCAATATCCGCGCCGGGCGGATCGAAACGCTGTCGCTGGGGCGCGGCGACGTGGTCCGCGACTGGGGCTGGGCGCCCGACTATGCCGACGCCATGATCCGCATGGCGGCGCGTGATGACCCGGTCGACCTGATCATCGCCACGGGGACCAGCGTATCGTTGCAATCGGCGGTCGCCGCGCTGTTCGCCGCCGCCGGGCTGGACGCCGCCGACCATGTGACGTTCGGCGACACCGCCTTTGCGCGGCCGACCGAGGCGCGAACGATGTATGCTGACCCGTCGGCGGCACGCGCGGTGATTGACTGGAAGGGTTCGACGCCATTTCCCGGCCTTGCGACATTATTGCTGCGGAACGGGATTGGAGCGGTTACCCCGGCCGCATGAACAACACGTCCGACTGGAAAACCGTCGGCGCATGTGTGATCGGTTCGAACCTTACACCGCGCTGAAGCGCTGACATGGTTGGCAGATAGCCATGAAATCCATGGCGCATCATCACATCCCACAGTTCGTCGGCGCTGCCGCCATTGCGCCGCAGCCAGTCATCGGTGAGTTCGATGAGGAAACATGTGCGGGGCCGGTCGAGCAGGCGGGACATGCCGGCCAGCACAATTTGCTCGAATCCCTCGACGTCGATTTTGATGAAACAGGGCTGCCCTTCGGTCAGCAGCGGCAACACCGACGCTTCGTCGATGACCGTCACCGGGATCGATGCAGACGCCGCGTCGACGTGGCTTTCCAACTGCGATTGGCCATGATGGCGGGCGACCGCCAAAGCCAATGTGCCCGGCGCGCTGCCGAACGCGGCTTCAACAATCGCGATATTGGCAATCGCGTTGCGCTGGATTGTGTCACGAAAACGAGTCACGAGCGCAGGGTTGGGTTCGACATAGATGACGCGCCCCTGATCGCCGACACAGGAGGACGCAATCAGGCTCGTGAATCCCAGATTTCCGCCGATATCGACAAAGTCGCTGCCCGGTGGCACCAACCGGACAATGGTTTGCGTCACTTCGATTTCATAAAATATGCCGATGAACGCCGCCAGTCGTTCCATCCAGTCGCCCAGATCCAGCCGCATGACATGGCCGTGCGGCGCAACGTGGCGCAGGACATGCACGCCGCCAAACGGCGCCGCGCCAAAGGGTTCGCCAACCAGATGGTGATAGGCGCGCACGCGCCAATAGGGCGGCAGAAGGCGCCAAAGCGGCCCAATCACGCGGGCGAGATGCCAACGAAGGTTCATGCGCTTGCGCCCGGGCCGCGCCACCATCGGCGAATCTGTCGCCCGAGGGCGATCAGGCCATTACCACCGGGCAATTGACCCAAAGCCTCCAACTGTTGGTGGCGCCGCGTGCCGGGATTGAAAGAGCTTGCCGCGCCAATATGCCGGAACACCTCATACCCTTCGATAAAAGCGACTTGGATTTGCGGTTGATGAACGACCGCACGGCTCATCGCCAGTTCCATATGGGTCATTGGGATGCCTTCGGCGTAAAGTCCGACAATGTCGTGAAAATTGCGGCGCTTGAGATGGGGATTGTCGGTATAGATTCCATCGGCAACGGCGTCGATGCTGCCCGCGGCGTTGAGTCGTGGCTGGATCAATTGGATCGCGTGGGACTCGAATGTCCGGCGCGCCGGCGCATCCAGATCGGGGCGCGGGCGAAAAGTGACGAGCCCGATGTCATCATTGCCGTTCAGCACAGACACGGCGGTTTGCAGATATGTCGGGGCGCCGACGGTGATCCAGTCGTCCTGCATCTGCAAAACATAGTCGCCGGTGGCCGCCGCGAGGCCGCGGTTGCAATTGGCGCCCAGCCCCGAATTGCGCCGGGCCAGCACCAGTTTGTCGTGCGGCAGGGCGCGGATGATCGCACCATTGCGCGCGTCGCTCGCGTCATCGCTGATGATGATT
>JBEGPL010000364.1:0-3651 GCA_041181445.1 Pseudomonadota bacterium | reverse complement strand
GCGACCAGTTCGGCGCTGTCGGCACCGCGATACATATTGTTCAGCCGAATGACGTCGGCGGGCGTGAAGCGCGGCGCCGTGTCAATGCGGTCGCGGACGCGCGCCTCAGCCATGTCGCCGTTTCCACACTGGCACGGCATCGTCGGCGGCGCGCTGATATACATCGGCGTAGGCAGTCAGCGCGCGTGCCACGGCGTCCGCGTTGAGCGAGGATTCGGGAGCGAAACTGTCGAACCCGCAGCGTTTCAAAAAGGCGATCTGGTCGACCAGCACATCGCCCTGTGCGCGCAATTCGCCCGTAAACCCGGCCTCGCGCAGGATGCGCGCCGACGAATAACCCCGGCCATCGCGGAACTTGGGAAATGCGATTTCCACCAGCGTCAGCCGGTCCAGAAACGGGATCAGCGCGCGGGCATCATCGTCGGGCTCCAACCGCACAGCGGTGGCATTTGACTGGTCGAGAAAGGCGTCCAGCGTGACGGCGGGTTCTTCACCCGCGGCGGCATGAAATTCAACCATAGATCGCCTCCTTGAACGGGTCCATGCCAACGCGGCGATAGGTGTCGACGAAGCGTTCGCCGGGCATGCGCAGTTCGACATATTTTCCGGTTGCGCGTTCGACGGCGTCGACGATGCCATCCTCGTCGAAGCCAGGCCCCGTGATCTTGCCGATGCTGACATCCTCTGCGCCCGACCCGCCCAACGTCAGCTGGTAATTTTCGACGCCTTTGCGGTCGACGCCCAGGATGCCGATATGCCCGGCATGGTGGTGCCCGCATGCGTTGATGCAGCCCGAAATCTTGAGCTTGAGTTCGCCAAGGTCGCGCTGGCGTTCCATATCCGCAAAGCGCGTAGCAATCTTTTGCGCAATCGGGATCGACCGGGCGTTGGCCAGACTGCAATAATCAAGGCCGGGACAGGCGATGATATCGCTGATCAGATCGAGGTTGGCATTGGCCAACTCCGCAGCGTTCAGCGCTTGCCACACGGCATACAGGTCGCGTTTGGCGACATGCGGCAACACGATGTTCTGCGCATGGGTGACGCGCAGTTCGTCAAAGCTATAGCGTTCAGCGAGGTCAGCCATGACGTCGATTTGCGCCGACGACGCATCGCCGGGAATGCCACCGATGGGTTTCAGGCTGATGTTGACGATTGCGTAGCCCGCCTGTTTGTGCGCCTTTACATTCTGGTCGACCCAGACGGCAAAGTCGGGGTCGCTGCGGTCGATTACGTCGCTGACATTCTCAAACGCGGGCGGCGCAAAAAAGGCGCTGATCCGCGCCAGCTCGGCCAGCGGCGGGTCGATGCCGAGTGTTTTTACGTGGGCGAATTCTTCGGCGACCTGACGGCGATAGTCGTCGGCGCCAATTTCATGGACCAGAATCTTGATCCGCGCCTTATAGATATTGTCGCGGCGGCCATGGCGATTGTAAACGCGCAGGCAGGCCTCGATATAGCTGAGCAGATCGTCGGCCTTGACGAACGGGTTGATTTCCGGCGCGATCATCGGGGTGCGCCCCATGCCGCCGCCGACAAAGACGCGCGCGCCAAGGATACCGTCCTGTCTGACCAGTTCCAGCCCGATGTCGTGCAGCCGCATCGCGGCGCGATCCTCGGGCGAGGCGATCACCGCGATTTTGAACTTGCGCGGCAAATAACTGAATTCGGGGTGGAATGTGCTCCATTGGCGCAGTAATTCAGCCCATGGGCGCGGATCAGCGACTTCGTCGGCCGCTGCTCCGGCATATTGGTCCGAACTGATGTTGCGGATGCAATTGCCCGACGTCTGGATCGCGTGCATTTCGACGCTGGCCAGTTCTTCGAGCAAATCGCCGCATTCCTCCAGCTTGATCCAATTATACTGGATGTTTTGGCGCGTGGTGAAATGGCCATAATCGCGGTCATATTTGCGCGCGATGTGGGCGAGCATCCGCATCTGGCGGCTGTCCATTGTGCCATAGGGGATGGCGACGCGCAGCATATAGGCATGCAGCTGGAGATAGAGGCCGTTCATAAGCCGCAGCGGTTTGAATTGGTCTTCGGTCATTTCGCCCGACAGGCGGCGGGCGACCTGATCGCGGAAATCGGCGACGCGGGCATCGACGATCGACTGGTCGAAATTGTCATATTTATACATGCGTTGAGCTCCGTTCGTCCTGAGCCTGTCGAAGGACGATGACAGGGGCCGCGTCGTGCTTCGACAAGCTCAGCACGAACGGGAAATATTGAACCGGCGTCATATGACCCATTCGCCGGCTTGCGGGTCGGCAGGTTTCAATGTCAGGTCGGGGCGCACTGTGGGGCCTAGCGCGCGCACCCGGTCCTTGATGTGCGCCGGTCGCGGGCCGTTGTCGGTCGGCACGGCGTCGATGATATAGGGGGCGTTGACGCGTCGCGCGCCTTCCTCCGCATGCAGGACGGCTTCGCCCGCCTCGCCGACATCCGCCGCATCCTCGACATGGATCGACCAGCCGGTTCCGGTCCACCACGTCACCGCGCCCGAACCCAGATCATTTCCAGTGAGCAATTTCATTCGGCAAACTCCGCTTGCTTGGCAACGACGCAAATTCGGTCCAGCGCATCCGATTTCAGCACGACATCGCCCACGACAATGATCGCGGGTGACCGAATATTTTCCCGCGCGATCATGCCGCTCAGATCGGTCAACAGGGTGCGGATCGCCCGCGCGTCAGACCGCGTTGCGCGTTCGATCACCGCGACCGGCGTATCGGGCGACAAACCATCGGCGATCAACTTTTCCGTGATATCTTCGGCAGTCGCGACGCCCATATAGATGACGAGCGTGCGGCCTTTACCCGCCAGCCCGGCCCAATTCTGATCGGTCAGACCCTTGCACTGTCCGGCGACAAAGCTGACCACGCTGGCGGCGTCGCGGTGGGTGAGGGGCAGGGCAAACTGCGCCGCGCCGCCCATGGCCGCCGAAATGCCGGGGATGATTTCAACCTGCACACCGGCCGCACGCGCCGCCTCGGCTTCTTCGCCGCCGCGGCCAAAGATGAACGGATCGCCGCCTTTTAACCGCACGGTGCGGTGCCCTGATTGCACTTCGCGGATCAGGATTTCGTTGATGCCGTCCTGTGGCACCATGTGCCTGCTGCGCGATTTGGCGACCGAGATCAGCCGCGCGTCGGGCCGCGCAAGCGCCAGCACGGCGCCGTCAACCAGCCCGTCATGGACGATGACATCGGCGGCGGCGATCAGGCGCGCGGCGCGCACCGTGAGCAGGTCGGGATCACCCGGGCCTGCACCGACCAGATAGAGGATGCCAGTTTTCATGGCCGCAACATGCGCTGCGCCGGGCCTGGCATCAAAGCAGGAGTTTTTGGGATGGCGAAAGTAAGTCTATCGCCGCGCGCGGCTTATTTCGCGAACGCCGACCCTTCGGCTTCGCGTTCAGGCTCGCTCAGCCCGACGCCGATTACGGCACGCGCCGATTCGGTTTCCGACGATGCGACGGGATAGGCACAGTAATCGGCGGCATAGAAAGCGCTGGGGCGGTGATTGCCCGACAGGCCGACGCCGCCAAAGGGGGCTGCCGACGATGCGCCGGTGGTCGGGCGGTTCCAGTTGATGATGCCTGCCCGCGCATTGGCCCAGAATTGGTATTAAATTTGTGGGGTTCCACCG
>JBEGPL010000363.1:0-2735 GCA_041181445.1 Pseudomonadota bacterium | reverse complement strand
TCGCTGGTTGTGGTCAGCAGCATTTCCTGGATCACATCGGACAGGTTCGCCGCCTCGCTTTCCACGGCGCCGGTGAGCGGCGAACAGCCAAGCGTGCGGAAACGCACCGACCGGACTTGCGTGTCCAGCTTGCGCCCGAGGATTTTTTCGATCCGGTCGATGTCGTCGGCCATGAACAATTGGCCGTCCATCACATAGGTCGGGCGCGGCGCGCTGAAATAGAGCGGGACAATGTCGATCTGGTTGAGCTGGATATATTGCCAGATATCAAGCTCGGTCCAATTGGAGATGGGAAAAACGCGGATGCTTTCGCCCTTTGCCTTGCGCGCATTATACAGGTTCCAAAGTTCGGGCCGTTGTTTCTTTGGGTCCCAGCCGTGCGACGCCGTCCGGAACGAAAAGATGCGTTCCTTGGCGCGGCTCTTTTCCTCGTCGCGGCGCGCGCCGCCAAAGGCGACGTCAAAACCATAATGGTCGAGCGCCTGTTTCAGCCCCTCGGTCTTCCACATGTCGGTGTGCAGCGGGCCATGGTCGAACGGATTGATCGCGCGTTCGGTTGCGTCGGGGTTCTGCCAGACGAGCAGCTCCATCCCCGCATCGCGCGCCGATTTTTCGCGCAGCGCATACATGTCGCGAAACTTCCACGTCGTATCGACATGGAGCAGCGGAAAGGGCGGCGGCGAGGGGAAAAAGGCTTTCTTTGCCAGATGCAGCATCACCGCGCTGTCCTTGCCGATGCTATACATCATCACCGGCTTTTCGGCCTCTGCGACGACTTCGCGCATGATGTGGATCGCCTCGGCTTCCAGCCGTTCGAGATGGGTGAGCGTTTTGGTCATGTCATTGCCTTTGCGGCTGCGCGGCGTGCACGCAACGAAGGAAAAATTCGGGGGGCTAAAGGCGTGCGTGTCATGCGCTCAGCCAAGCTGGTTGCCAAGGCCCGCAGCATGTTTCGCCGCAATATAGCCAAAGGTCAGCGACGGGCCGATGCTGGCGCCGGCACGACCCGGCATACGCGCCAATGCGTCGTCGTAAAGAGTGCCATGACCGCCCGTCCCCCTATTCGCTTGCGGTCGGCCGCTGCCCCGTCATCATCCGTGGCCGCTTCAGCACCCAGGCCAGCGGCACGAAGCACAGCATCATCCAGAACAACATGTAAAAATTGTCCAGATAGGCGACCATCGCTGCCTGTCTATTCACTTCGCCGTCGAGCATGGCCAGCATCGCCGTTCCCGCGTCGCCAAACATCGCCGCGGCGGAGGCCGGATCAACGCCAGGAACGTTGAACGACGTCACATTCGCGCCAATGTCGGCATGGCTGGTCTGGATATTCCGCGCCAAAATGGTCGTGATCGCCGAAATGCCAAAGCTGCTGCCCAGATTCCGGAACAATGTCATCAACGTGGTACCATCGGTGCGGTGATGCGGCGCCAGCGTCGCAAACGCCAGCATGTTCACCGGAACGAACACCAGTCCCAGCCCCAATCCCTGAACAAAGGCCGCTATGACAATCTGCTGTGCGCCCATTTCGAGCGACCAGCCGGTCATCATCCACAATGAAAAGGCCGCGACGGCATAGCCGCACGATATCAATATCCGCATGTCGAAATTGCGCTGCATCAGCTGGTTGGTGACCAGCATGGTCAGGAACACGCCGCAACCGCGCGGGGCCATCAACATGCCGGTGTCCATCACGTCATAACGATACACGGTCTGATACATGGTCGGCAGCACCGACGACAGCGCGACATTCGCCACGCCCAGCACGACCATGAAGCACAGCCCCATCAGGAAATTGCGGTCGCGGATCATGTCTTGCGGGAACAACGGGTGACCTACGCCGCGCGTATGCACGAAGAAGACCCAAAAGGCAGAGAGCACAAACACCAGTTCGATGACAATTTCGCGCGACTGAAACCAGTCGAGATGCTGGCCGCGATCGAGCATCAATTGCAAGCCGACCAGCCCCAGCCCGAGCACGACGGCGCCGAACAGGTCCAGCTTTCGCCGCACGATAGGCCGCGATGGCAGCAACCACCACAGGATGACAAGCGCGGGGATGCCAATTGGCAGATTGACATAGAAAACCCAGCGCCAGTTCAGCGTTTCGGTCAGGAAGCCGCCCAGAAAGGGCCCGCTGATCGGACCGATCATCACGACCATGCCCCAGATCGACATCGCCTGTGCCTGTTTGCTGGGCCGGTTGACGTCGAACATGATGGTTTGCGACATCGGCCCGATGAACGCGCTGGCGATGCCCTGAATCGACCGGAAAATGACCATCTGCGTCAATGATGTCGCCGCCCCGCACAGCATCGACGCCAGCACGAACGCCAGCGTCGCCCCGATAAACAGGTTGCGCGAACCCAGCCGGTCGGACAGCCAGCCAGTCAGCGGCAGCACCAGCACGCCCGCGATAATGAAACTGGTAAGCGCCCAGGTGATCGTGTCGGGCGCCGCCCCCAGGCTGGTCCGCATGTGCGGCAACGCAACGTTGGCGATGGTCAGGTCCAGGAACTGGCACACCGACACACCCATCACCGCGGCCATCAGCAACCCGGTGTGGCGGCTGGCCAGCGTCGGCATGTCGTCAGCCGGGATGATGGCGTTACTTGCTGGTGTCGATGCGGACATGTGTCGACAATCCGGCGATCAGCGGGCGGTCCGGCGTGTCGATGATCGCAATGCGTACCGGCACGCGCTGCGTCACTTTGACCCAATTGCCATTGGCGTTT
>JBEGPL010000362.1:0-8030 GCA_041181445.1 Pseudomonadota bacterium | reverse complement strand
CCCATGACGCCGACGAAACCGCACAAAATCATCTTTGCCAACGAAAAAGGCGGAACCGGCAAGTCGACATGCGCGGTGCATTTTGCGGTGGCGCTGGCCACGCAGGGCTACCGCGTCGCCGCCATCGACCTCGATCCGCGCCAGCGCACTTTTCACCGCTATCTGGAAAACCGGGTGCTGACGGCCAAACGGCGCGGGATCGAGCTGCCGACCCCGCATTTCACGGTGTTCGAAGGCGACAGCATCGCCGCGCTCGACAGCCAGATGCAGATTCTGGCGCGTGATGTCGATTATGTGATCGCCGACACGCCGGGGCGTGACGACAAATACGCCCGCTATCTGGCGACACAGGCCGACACACTGGTGACCCCGATTAACGACAGTTTCATCGATTTCGATCTGATCGGTCAGGTTGACCCCGAAACGTTCCGCGTGACCAAGCCCAGCTTCTATGCCGAACTGATCTGGGATGCGCGCAAGGCCCGCGCCAAGAGCGACGGCGCGCAGGTCGACTGGGTCATCCTGCGCAACCGGTTGCAGCATATCGACGCCAAGAATATGCGCCGCGTGGGCGATGCGCTGACCGAATTGTCGCGCCGCGTCGGCTTTCGCGTCATCCCCGGGCTGGGCGAACGCGTCATCTATCGCGAATTGTTTCCTGCCGGACTGACCCTGCTCGACAAGGAGCATCTGGGCGGGATGGGCATCGCCCATGTGATCGCGCGGCAGGAATTGCGCGAAGCACTGGCGGGGCTGAACCTGCCGGGGCGTGAGCGTTACCACCCCGACGGCGACCTGTTTGCGCCCGCTGCGGCGGGGCAGGGGGCCACGTGATGCGCCATGACTTCCATCCCAGCGTGCTGCGCGAATATGACATGCGCGGTATTGTCGGCGAGACGCTGGGCGAAGCCGACGCCTATGCCATCGGCCGCGGCTTTGCGACGTTGATCGCGCGCGCGGGCGGCACGCAGGTGGCCGTAGGCCGCGACGGGCGGCTGAGCTCGCCCATGCTGGAGGCGGCGCTGGTCCGCGGCCTGAACGACAGCGGCGTCGATGCGCTGTGCATCGGGCTGGGGCCAACCCCGATGCTTTATTATGCCGAAGCCGTGTCAGCGGCCGATGGCGGCATCCAGATAACCGGCAGCCACAATCCCGCCAATTATAATGGCTTCAAGATGGTATTTCAGGGCCGCCCCTTTTTCGGTGCCGACATCCGCAAGCTGGGCGACATGGCGGCGGCGGGCGACTGGATCGCTGCCGATGCCGACCATGTCGGCGGGCGTGAGGATCAGGACATCATCGACGCCTATGTCGACCGGCTGGTCGCCGATTTCGGCGGCGGCACGTTCCGTATCGGGTGGGACGCGGGCAATGGTGCCGCCGGTCCGGTGATCGAACGTCTCGTCCAGCGCCTGCCCGGCGAGCACCATCTGTTGTTCACCGATGTCGATGGCAATTTCCCCAATCATCATCCCGATCCGACCGAGGAAGCCAATCTGGCCGACCTCAAAGCGCTGGTCGCGGCCAAGTCGCTCGACTTTGGCGTCGCTTTCGATGGGGATGGCGACCGCATCGGCGCCATTGACGGCGAAGGCCGGGTGATCTGGGGCGACCAATTGCTGCAAATCTTTGCCGAAGTCGTGCTGCGCGACTGCCCCGGTGCGACGATCATCGCCGATGTGAAGGCCAGCCAGGCGCTGTTCGACCGCATCGCCGATCTGGGCGGCGTGCCGATGATGTGGAAAACCGGCCACAGTTTGATCAAGGCCAAGATGAAGGAAGTCGCCAGCCCGCTGGCCGGCGAGATGAGCGGTCACATCTTTTTTGCGCACCGCTATTACGGGTTCGACGACGCGCCCTATGCCGCCGTCCGGCTGATCGAGGCGGCGCATCTATTGGGCAAGAGCGTCACCGAATTGCGCGGCGCGATGCCGCCGATGGTCAACACCCCCGAACTGCGCTTTCAAGTCGACGAGGTGCGAAAATTCGCCATTGTGGACGAGGTTCTGGCACGGCTCGCGGCGGCGGGTGCGCGCGTCGACCGCACTGACGGCGCGCGGGTGATGACCGACGACGGCTGGTGGCTGCTGCGCGCGTCCAATACGCAAGATGTGCTGGTCGCCCGCGCCGAGGCGCACGACGAAGCCGCGCTGGGCCGGCTGGTCGCCGCCATCGACGCCCAATTGGCGCTCTCGGACGTCGCACGCGGGCCACAAGCGGGACACTGACGCCCCCCGACGGCACCGAGCGCCCGGCCATGCAAATTTCCTGCCAGATTGACGCAGGCGGCACCGCTGCGGTAACGCGTCGTTAACCGCCAAGCTGGCAGCAGGATAGCCATGAGTTCGACCCAAGACATATTTGCCTCACCGTCCCCGGCCGCGTCGGCCATTGCCGCGCGCCACGACGACGCGCCCGTCGATGGGCTGGCGGTCGTGTCGATCGCCAAAAGCTATGACCGCCGCGTCGTCCTGTCCGACGTGTCGCTGTCGGTTGCAAAGGGTGAAGTTGTCGGCCTGCTCGGCCCCAATGGCGCGGGCAAGACCACCTGTTTTTATTCGATCATGGGGCTGGTAAAGCCCGATTCGGGCCGCATCATGCTGGACGGGTCCGACATCACCGCGCTGCCCATGTATCGCCGCGCGATATTGGGCCTGGGTTATCTGCCCCAGGAAACGTCGATTTTTCGCGGCATGACGGTCGAACAAAATATCGACGCCGTGCTGGAAATGGCCGAACCCGACCGCACCGCGCGCACCGCGCGGCTGGAGGAATTGCTGGTCGATTTCGGGCTGGAACGGCTGCGCAAATCGTCCGCGATGGCACTTTCGGGCGGCGAGCGGCGACGCTGCGAGATCGCCCGCGCGCTCGCCGCCGACCCGTCGATCATGCTGCTCGACGAACCGTTCGCGGGGATCGACCCGATTTCCATCGCCGACATCCGCGATCTGGTCGCCGACCTGAAAGACCGCGGCATCGGGGTGCTGATCACCGACCATAATGTCCGCGAAACGCTCGATCTGGTCGACCGTGCCTGCATCATTTACGATGGCAAGGTGCTGCTCGCCGGAACGCCGGAAGAACTGGTCGCCGACCCCGAGGTGCGCCGCCTGTATCTGGGCGAAGGATTCGCGCTGTGACGGTGCGCTGGGCGCGCTAAGCGGCGATGGCACTCGGACCGCGCCTCGACCTGCGACAAAGCCAGTCGCTGGTGATGACGCCGCAATTACAGCAAGCGATCAAGCTGCTGGCGCTGTCCAATCTCGAACTTGAAGCCTATCTGCACGATGCGATCGAGAGCAATCCGCTGCTCGAAGCGGGGAGCGAAGCCAGCGGCGGCGCGGGTGACGATGGCGCGCCGGATGGCGCGGTGGATGGCGCACGCGAGGGCGATGCGGTCCAGTCGACCGACGACGACCGCGCGCCCGCCGCCGACATGGCGCTGGGCGGCAGCGCCGACACGGCGCGCGAGATGGACGTCGATTATGGTGCCGAAACCTTTCACCATGACAGCGTCAGCGACAGCGTTGGCAGCGGTGCGGGCAGCGGACGCGGGGACGACGACGGCATCGATTTCGACAGCTTTGCCGCCGCCGCCGAAACGCTGCGCGACCATCTGCTGGCACAGGCTGGTGAGATGTTGTCGGGCGCGGCGTGGCATATCGCCGTCCAGTTGATCGAGGCGATCGACGAGGCGGGTTATTTGCAAACCAACCTGCTCGACGTCGCGAACCGGCTGGGCGAGCCGCTGGCGGCGGTCGAGGCCGCACTCGCCATGGTCCAGACGTTTGACCCCGCCGGGGTGGGGGCGCGCGACTTGTCCGAATGCCTCGCCATTCAGGCGCGCGAGGCCGACCGGTACGACCCCGCCATGGCGCGGCTGATCGACAATCTGGAACTGGTCGCGCGCGGCGCCGTGCCGCAATTGAAACGGCTGTGCGGTGTCGACGACGAGGATATTTACGACATGATCCGCGAACTGCGCGGTTATGATCCCAAACCCGGGCTGCGCTTTGGCGGAACCCCCGCCGACCCGGTCACCCCCGACCTGTTCGTGCGCCGCGCCGGGGCCGGGTGGATCGTCGAGGTCAATGGCGCGACGTTGCCACGCGTGCTGGTCAACCGCCGCTATTACCAGCAATTGTCGGGGCAATCGGGCGGCGCGGGCAAGGCGTGGCTGTCCGACCAGCTCGCCAGCGCCAACTGGCTGGTGCGCGCGCTCGACCAGCGCCAACGCACCATCGTCAAGGTCGCGAGCGAAATCGTCAAGCAACAGGAAGGCTTTTTCCTGCACGGCGTGTCGGCGATGAAACCGCTCACCCTGCGCGCGGTGGCCGACGCCATCGGCATGCACGAATCAACGGTCAGCCGGGTGACGTCGAACAAATATCTCTTTTGCCCGCGCGGGCTGTTCGAGCTCAAATATTTCTTTTCCAGCGGCATCGGTGCGACCAGCGGCGAAGGCGGTCCGGTGTCGGCCGAAGCCGTCAAAAGCCGGATCAAGGCGCTGATCGACGGCGAGGACGACAAGTCCATTCTGTCCGACGACGCAATCGCCGCAATACTGGTCAAGGACGGGTTCGACATCGCCCGGCGGACCGTGGTCAAATATCGCGAATCGATGGGCATCGGCTCATCGGTGCAAAGGCGGCGGCAAAAGGCGCTGACGGGTTGACTTTTGCGGCCCGGCCCCATAGTTGCCCGCCTTCACCGCAGATCAAGACATTCGGAATTTCCCATGAAGATTCGTAACAGCCTGAAATCACTGAAGGATCGTCATCGCGACAACCGCGTGATCCGTCGTCGTGGGCGCACTTATGTGATCAACAAGACGAATCGCCGTTTCAAGGCGCGTCAGGGCTGATCCTGCGGCGCGGCGTCACGCTGCGCCGTGCATAAAGACGTCAAGGACCGCCGGTCGATTCCGGCGGTTTTTGTGTGGAAGTTGATCGCATGATCAAAAAATCCATCATTTTCGACGTCGGCAATGTCCTGTTCGACTGGGACTTGCGCCATTTGTTCGCAAAGCTGATCGCCGACCGGCGAGAACTTGACGCCTTCCTGACCACCGTCGTCACCCCACAATGGCATTTCCAGACCGACGAAGGCCGCCCGCTCGCCGACATGGTGGCGGCACGCAAAGCCGAATATCCGCAGCATGCCGACCTGATCGACGCCTATGCGGCGCGCTTCAACGAGAGCATCCCCGGGCCGATCCCCGGCATGATGGATCTGGTGGCACGGCTCGACGACGCGGGCGTCCCGCTGTTCGCGATCACCAATTTCGGCCACGAACTCTGGGCAGGGTTTCGCCCGACCCAGCCCGTCTTCGACCGGTTCCGCGACATCATTGTGTCGGGGACCGAGAAAATCGCCAAGCCCGGCCCGGCGATCTATGCCCTCGCGATTCGCCGCTTTGGCATCGACCCGGCGGGCGCGCTGTTCATCGACGACCGCGCCGACAATGTCGCGGCGGCCGAGGCGATGGGCATGGCGGGGCATGTTTTCGCCGATGCGGCGACGTTGGAGGCCGATCTGGTGGCGCGCGGCTTTGTGTAACCGCGCCTATTTTTCAACCCCCAGCTGGGTCAGCACGAACACATATTCCTCGGCATCTTCGCGCAACGATCCCCAGCGGCCCGACTTGCCCGCGTGGCCCGCGCCCATGTTGGTGCGCAGCAGCAGCGCGGCATCATTGGTCCGCGTCGCGCGCAGCTTCGCCACCCATTTGGCCGGTTCCCAATAGGTCACACGCGGATCGTTGAGCCCCGCCGACACCAGCATCGGCGGATAGGCCTGCGCCGTCACATTGTCGTACGGGCTGTATGACAGCATATAATCGAATGCGGCCTTGTCGGTCAGCGGATTGCCCCATTCGGGCCATTCGCCGGGCGTCAGCGGCAGGCTTTCATCGACCATCGTGTTGATCACATCGACAAAGGGCACGCCCGCCAGCACCGCGCCCCACAGCTCGGGCGCTTCGTTATAAATCGCGCCCATGATCTGACCGCCGGCCGATCGCCCTTCCACGGAGATGCGCCCCGGCGCGGTATAGCCCGCCGCGGCCAGCCCGCGGCCTGCGTCGATGACGTCGTTGAACGTGTTTTTGCGCTCGAACATCTTGCCCGCCAGATACCAGTTGCGCCCCAGGTCATCGCCGCCGCGCGCATGGACGATGGCATAGACCATGCCGCGGTCGATCAGGCTCAATCGTACCGTCGAAAAGCCCGGCGCGACGCGGTAACCGTAAGAGGCATAGGCATAAAGATGGAGCGGCGCGCTGCCGTCGCGCGGCGTGCCTTTGGCATAGACCAGCGACACCGGCACCGCTGTCCCGTCGCGCGCAGTGATGTGCACGCGTTCGGTGACATAGGCGGCGGGATCATAGCCCGACGGGATTTCCTGGACCTTGAGTCGTTCGAGCGACGCTGCCGCGACATCATAGTCATAGACCGTGTCGGGGGTGACCATCGATTCATAATCGATGCGCAATTTGTCCTGATGATATTCAGGATTGTCACCGAGGCCCGCGACATAGCTTGCCTCGCCAAAGGCAATCGGGACGCCGACCTGCGGGCTGTCATAGCGGTGGATGGCGATCTGATCGAGCCCGTCCTGCCGCCCCTCGACGACGAAAAAGTCACGGAACACCGACACGCCGGTCATGTAATAATCGTCGCGACCCGCGATCAACGTCGTCCAGTCGCCCGGCGCATCGATGCTGGCGGTGGCGAGCCGGAAATTGGCATGGTCGTCGTTGCTGTGGATATACAGCGTGCCTTCGCGCACATCGACGCCATATTCGCGGCCCTTTTTGCGCGGCGACACCCGCATCGGCGTTGCCCCCGGTTCGGCGGCGGGGAGCAGCCAGACCTCGCTGGTTTCATTGTCGCCGGTGGCGATCACGACATAATCCTCCGCCGCCGTCTTTCCCACATCGACCGAAAAGCCGATGTCGGGTTCCTGATAGATTAATATGTCGTCCGCCACCGCCGTGCCCAGCCGGTGCAGGCGGATATTGTCGGTGCGCCAATTTTCGTTGGCGAGGCCGTAAAAGAGCGCGTCACCCTGCGCGGTCCACACCAGCGACGACAGCGTGCCGGGAATCGCATCGGGCAACAGCGCGCCGGTGGCAAGGTCGACAAAATGGACCAGAAACCGTTCGGACCCGGTGTCGTCAAAGGCATAGGCCATCAGCCGCCCGTCGGGGCTGACTGCCGCGTCGGCCAGCCGGAAATACTCCTTGCCCGCCGCCAGCGCGACTTCGTCCAGGATCAGCGCCGCGTCGCCGCCCGCCACCGGCCGCCGGTACCATTTCTTATATTCGGCCCCCGCCTCATATTCGACCCAATAAAGATAATCGCCATCCTTTTGCGGAACGCTCGCGTCGACCTCCTTGATCCGGCCTTTCATTTCCTGAAACAGCGATTCGGTCAGATCGGCGTGCGGCGCCATCGCCGCATCGAAATAGGCGTTTTCGGCCTTCAGATAATCCAGCACTTCGGCATCATCGACCTCCGGATAGCCGGCATCACGCAGCCAGTGCCACGGATCGTCCCGTGTGACGCCGTGCAGCGTCTGTTGATAGGGATGTTGCGGCGCAACCGGTTCGGCGGGCAGGCTGGTCAAGTCATCGTCCTTTGGTGGCGGCGCGGATTGCGCGCAGAGCGGGGTGGAAATCAGAGCCAAGACCAGCCAAAGAGAGCGCATGATATTGTCCCGTCAAACCCGCTGGTCGGGTATGGTCGCCAATAGGAACAAGGAAACGCCGATGTCCAGCCCCGACTATGCCAACCGCCTGACCGCCTTGCGTGCCGAAATTGCCGCGCGCGGCCTCGACGGTTTTGTCGTGCCGATCTGCGATGAACATATGAGCGAATATGTCGGCGGCTATGCCCAGCGCATGGCGTGGCTGACCGGCTTTGGCGGGTCGGCGGGCAGCGCCGCCGTGCTGGCCGACAAGGCGGCGGTGTTTATCGACGGCCGCTATACAATTCAGGTCCGCGATCAGGTCGACGGCGCGCATTATG
>JBEGPL010000361.1:0-4231 GCA_041181445.1 Pseudomonadota bacterium | reverse complement strand
ATGGGGGGGGGGACCATGCCTGTCCTGAGCGAAGCGAAGGGCGTCGCGATGGTGGAGGGGTCTCGCACCCCCGCACACGCACCCCCCCTTTTCATTTACCCACCGATGTTGGAAATTGCATTTTGTGCAATCGCGCCGCGTCCCCCCGCGCGCCCTATGCCCACAAAATTCGTCACCCTGAACTTGGTTCAGGGTCCATGGCCGGACGAATCCGCTACGGCGGCGCTGCGGGCGAGGTTCGACCATGGACCCTGAAACAAGTTCAGGGTGACGAGTGTGGGGGGGGGGTGAGGGGGCGTTACGTCCCGAACAATTCGCCGATCGCGTTGGCCAGGATCGCGCTTTGCTGCGGCACGGTCGCGCCGCCGGGTGACCCGGCGTAGATTGCCTGCGTCGCGCCCAGTTGGAACCGGCGCACGAACGGCTTTGACCAGTCGGTGTTCGCCGGCGGTCCCTGATAGGTGCGATATCCGGGCAGGTTGTCGAACATGATCGCCGAATGGGCGAACAGATTGTCGGTGTTTTCAGACAGGAATTCCGCCGGGACGGCGTTGGCGACGGCAAAGCCCTCCTTGGCCGCGCGGTTCCACAATTCGCGGACCGACACGATGACATTGTCGGGGTCTTCCATCGTGTCGCCAAAGCCTTCGGAGGCAAAATGTGCCTCGACGCGGGTATAGCCTTTGGCGCGGAGCACGGCGAGCATCTGTGGCTTCAACCGTTTTTCAACCCGTGCCACGCGCGTTGCCCAACTGTCCGACTTGATCAGGCTGGGCGGCAGGCCGTGGAGCGACATGATCGCCATCGCCTTTTCGCCCGGTGCCTTGGCCGCCGGAGTCGTGGCGGCGAGGTGATCAATCATCAGCGCGTCAAAACCGGACTGGCTGGCCAGATAGGGCGCGATGACAATTTTGACCGGCTTGCCGCCGTGCGCTTTGCGCCATTTTTCGACCGATTTGTGCACGCTGACGAATGATCCGTCGAGTTCCTCAAAGTCCGAATAGATCGGCTGCGCGCTGGCCAGGATCAGCGTGTCGACGCCGCTGTCGAGCACGCCAAAAATCGCCTGTTCCTTTTGGTAGGGATCAAAGGCGTCGGCGACCGCGCCCGCGATGATCGCCGGGTGATTCTTGCGCGCCAAAGCGACGGCGCCTTCGGCCATCGCCTTTGTCTGGGCATAGTGCGGCAACACGCCGCCGGGCAGCGTCGGGTAATAGATATAGCGCGCCTTGATCGCGGTTTTCGCGGCGGCAAAGCGCATCCCCTGTTTGCGCTCGGGGAACAGGAACACACCCGGATCGTGCGGCACGGTGGTCGACGGTTTTTCCCAGCGGAGCTGACCGCGCCGGTATTTTTCGATCCACGGGATTCCGTCGACATCGGCCTCGCGGCCCCACACGTCGGCCAGCTTTGCGGGTTCGAACCGTTTGAGCATATAGGGCTGGGTCGGGTCGACCAGCACGATGCCGGTGTCGGCGCCCGCCAGCACGTTGATCGGCCACGGGATCACCTGACCGAATAATTTGTCGAGGAAATTGTCGAAGAATTTGGGGTCGAAGGTCGCGGGCTGCATCAACGCGACGACGATCAGCCCGGCCTTGCCCTCGACCTTGGTGTCGCCCGCCGCAATGATGTCGTTGCCGCGCCAGTCGGGCGCGCGGTTCGCCCACCACAGGCCGGCCCCGACGACAAGCGAAAAGGCGGTGATCCGCCAGAGGACGCCCCACAGAAATTTGATCAGCATCGCCGCGGCTCCCCTATGTTCGACCCTGTTTGCGTGTCGGCACACTCGCCCGCGCACGCGCGCGGCGCCACCGCCGTTGACGCCTTTGTCCGCAGGGTGGACAGCGGTCACGCGGCACCATGTATCGGCGGCGCAGCGGGGCATAGTTTGGACCATGAAATCGCAAATCGCAATCATCGGTGCAGGACTTGGCGGGCTGACCTGTGCGCTCGCGCTGCTGCGCGCGGGGGCGGCGGTCCGCGTCTATGAACAGGCGCCGGTGCTGGCGGAGGTCGGCGCCGGGATTACGCTCAGCCCCAACGCCAGCCGGGTGTTCGATCACCTCGGGCTCGGCGGCGAGATGCGGCGGCTGGGCGTCGTCCCGCCGCGCCAGTTGACGCAGAATCTGACCAGCGGCGACGTGCTGGTCGAACGCGCGCGCGGCGACGCGGTGGAGGCGCAATATGGCGCGCCCTACATCCACCTGCACCGCGCCGACCTGCACAGCATATTGGCCGACGCCGTGCACAGCGCCGACCCGCATGCGATCTGCCTCGACCACCGGCTGACCACCATCGCCAGCGACACCGATCAGGCGGTGATGGCGTTCGCCAATGGCACGACGATCAGCGCCGACGTCGCGATTGGCGCCGACGGCGTCAAATCGATCACCCGCGACGCATTGTTCGCCACCCGGCCGCCGCATTTCACCGGCCAGGTCGCGTGGCGCGGCGTCGTGCCGGCGGCCAGCCTGCCCGCCGAGGTTCAGGCGCTGCCCCCCGGCATCTGGATTGGCGAGAAACGGCTGTTCATGCGCTATCCGATCCGCGATTGGGCGCTGGTCAACTATGCCGCGTTCGTCAATCTGGAGGGGTGGAGCGAGGAAGGCTGGGCAATCCCGTCGACGATCGACGAATTGCTCGGCCATTATGCCGGGTCGGACCCGCACCTGATCGCCATGATCCGCGCGACCCCGCCCGACCAATTGTTCAAATGGGCGCTGCACGCGCGCGACCCGCTCGACAGCTGGATCGCGGGGTCGGTCACCCTGCTGGGCGATGCCGCCCACGGGATGCTGCCGTTCATGGGGCAGGGCGCGGCGACCGCGATCGAGGACGGCATGGTGCTTGCCCGCTGCCTGCTCGGGTTTGACAAGGCCGAAGCGCTCACCCGTTACCAAGCCGCGCGGCGCGACCGCACCACCATGGTGCAAACGCAATCGCGGCTGCTCGGCCTGCAATTTCAGGGCAAGGACCCCGAAAGCTTTGGCAAGGGACCGATCCAGAATGAAGATACGCTCGGCCTGTTCGCCTATGACGCGGTGACCTGTCCGATTTGATCGCGGGGGAGGGGAAATTATGGCCAATGTTGTGATTACGGGGAGCACGCGCGGGATCGGGCTGGGGCTGGCGCTGGCGTTTCGCGCGCGCGGGCATGCTGTCGTGATCAGCTCGCGCGGACAGGCGGCGGTCGACGCGGCGGTCGCACAGGTCAGCGCCGCGCCGGGTTCGGGCCGCGTCACCGGCTGTGCGTGCGACGTCGGCGACCGCGCGGCGGTGCAGGCATTGTGGGATCATGCGGCGGCGGCGCTGGGCAGCGTCGATGTCTGGATCAACAATGCCGGGCTGGCCGGGCCGCGCAAAAATGTTGCCGACATGACCCGCGAAGACATTATGCCCGTCATCAACACCAATATGTGGGGCATGGTGTGGGGCACACAGGTGCCGCTGGCGGGGATGAGCGCGCAAGGTGGCGGCAAGATTTTCAACTTCGAAGGCTTCGGGTCCGACGGCATGACCGCGCCCGGGCTGACGATGTACGGCGCGACCAAGCGCGCGCTGACATATTTCACCAAAAGCGTGAACAAGGAAATCAAGGGTTCCCCCGTGCTGCTCGGCACGATCAGCCCCGGCATCGTCGTCACCGACCTGCTGGAGGAAGCCAAGGACGCCGACCCGGCGAAGTGGGAAAAGACCAAGAAATTATACAATATATTGGCCGACCACGTCGAAACCGTCGCCCCGTGGATCGCCGACCAGGTGCTGGCCGCAACCAAGCCCGGCACCGCCATCAAATGGCTGACCACGCCCAAAGCAATCTGGCGGTTCATGAGCGCCGGGGTGACGGGGCGCAATGTGATGGGGTGAGGGGGGGGCATTCTCGCTTGCTCGAAAACAATCCCAGCCATATAGAGAACAAAAGGGGATTTGGCTATGGATTCGCGTCCGACCGTCGTTGATCTGTTTTGTGGCGCAGGCGGACTGAGCGAAGGCTTTCGTCAAGCGGGATATCGAGTCCTCTTGGGCAGTGACATTGACGCGACCTTTGGGGAGACTTTCGTTCGGTCCCATGATGGTGCGCAATTTTTAGCAAAGCCGATCCAGTCACTTACGAGCAATGAGATATTGACTGCGACGGGACTTTGCCGGGGTCAACTTGACGTGTTGGTTGGCGGCCCGCCTTGCCAGGGTTATAGCGTATATAATCATGGTCGAGGCGAGCATGACC
>JBEGPL010000360.1:0-3285 GCA_041181445.1 Pseudomonadota bacterium | reverse complement strand
GAGGCCGGCGTTGCGGGCGCGGTCGGGCTGTTGATGTTTGGGGTGTGGTGGGCGGGCGGCGCCATCGCCTTTGTACGGACGGGTGCGGCGACACGCGATTCGGATCGGGCTTTTGACCTGTTTGCGCTGGCGGGCACCAGTGTCTATCTGGCGCATTCGCTCGGCGATTATCCGTTGCGCGCCGCCGCCAACGCCGTCGTCTTTGCCATTTTATGCGCGCGCGTCGCGCAAAGCCGCAACCGGGCGATTCCGGTTTGATTCTTTGCGCCGGATCACATAGACCCCGCTCCATTCCAGATTGCGAGTAACTGCTCTCATGCCCCCCACAAAAACCGGTTCTATCCTGCTGATTTCGTGCGCCCTTGTGGCACTTGGTGCCTGCAGCAAGCCCAATTTCCGTCCCGAAACGGCCACCGCCGTCGCGCCGCAGGCGTCGCTGAGCGAACCCACCTGGGCCGACATGAATCCGGTCAATGATCTGCCGCAGCGGCTGGGCATTGCCGACCGGCTGGCGTTCAAAGTCTATGGCGTGCCCGAACTCGACCGCGATGTCCGCGTCGATTCCAGCGGCGCGATTGATTTGCCGCTGGTCGGGTCCCTGAACGTGGCCGGGATGGAAACCGCCGCCGTGCGCACCATCATCGAAGACCGGCTGCGCGCCCGTTACCTGCAAGATCCGCAAGTGACGCTGGAGGTCATAGAGGCCGTCAGCCAGCGTTTTGTGATCGAGGGCGGGGTCAAGTCGCCCGGCATCTATCAGGTCACCGGCAACCAGACGCTGCTCCAGGCAGTGGCGCAGGCACAGGGCACCACCGAATTTGCCCGCGCGTCCGAAGTCGTCGTGTTCCGCACGATCAACGGCCAGCCGTCGGCGGCGTTGTTCGACCTCGACGCGGTCCGTGGTGGCCGTTTGCTCGATCCGCGCATCTATCCCAATGACCGCATCGTCATCGGGACGGACACAAGCCGTGCGCTGATCAAGGATCTCATTTCGCTGACCCCGATTGTCGGCGTTTTCTATCAGGTGTTTCAATGAACAATCCGCTGGTCAGCGCGCGTCGTACCGCGCTGCATGAACAAATGAACGCGTCGCCCATGCCGACGACGGCGCTGATCCTCAGCGAAGCCGACGACAATCCGATTGTCGAATATCTGTCGATTTTCCGCCGACGCATCTGGTGGATCATCGGGGCGATTGTGGCGGCCTGTGCCTTTGCCTTTTACCTCACCATGACAACCATCCCGCTGTACCGGGCGACGACCGTGATCGAAGTGTCGCGCGAAACGGCCCGCGTGCTGAAATCCGAAGATGCTGAATCGGGTCTGACCGCAAACAGCCTGGAATTTTACCAGACGCAATATGGCCTGCTCGCCAGTCAGAAAGTCGCAGCCGCGGCGTCACGCAAACTGCGCCTGGCCGACAATCCGACCTTCATGCTCGGCTATGCGGGCGGCGAGGACAATGGCGTGATGCGCCTGTCGCGACAGGACCGCCAGAACATCGCGGTCAAGATGATGAAGCAATATACGCTGATCGAACCGGTGCGCAATTCGGGGCTGGTCAACGTGCGTTTTGACAGCCCCAATGCCGAACTGTCCGCCCAGATTTCGGGTGCGATCGCCGAAGCCTTTATCGAAACCAATTTGCAACGCCGGTTCGAAGCCAACAGCTATGCGCGCGAGTTTCTGGAAAAGGAACTCGACCGCGTCCGCACCGCGCTGGAGGATTCGGAACGCCGCGTCGCCGATTATGCCGGTCGCAACGACATTATCGAAGTCAACCGCGTCAGCGACAAAAGTGGCACGACGCAGGGTCAGGCGATTTCCGAACTGAGTCTGGAAGTCCTGAACAACCAGCTCGCCCAGGCAAAGGGCGCGCGCATCGCCGCGGCGGCCAAATCGCAGGCGCAGGGTCAGGCCGCTGTGCTGAACGACGGTGGCATACAAGCAATGCAGGCGCAGCGCGCGACCTTGCAAGCCGAATATTCCAAGAATCTGTCGGTGTTCAAACCCGATTATCCCACCATGGTGGCGCTGCGCGACCAGATGGCGTCGCTCGACCGGTCGATCAGCCAGCAAAGCGGACGTATTTCACAGGCCGCGCGCGGCGATTATGCCGGCGCGCTGCAACAGGAACGCCAGTTGGAGGCGCAGGTCGAAGGCCTGAAACAAAACGTTCAGGACCTGGGCCAGCGCCGCATCCAATATGGCATTTACCAGCGCGATGCCGACACCAACCGGGCGCTGTATAACAGCCTGCTCGAACGCTATAAGGAAGTCGGCGTCGCGGGCGGCGTGGGCACCAACAATGTGTCGATTGTCGATGCAGCCGAAGCCCCGGGCGGCCCCTTTGTACCGCGTCCCTTCACCAATTTCATTCTGGCGCTGATGGCTGGCACGATTGCGGGCTTTGGTCTGGCGATGCTGATGCACCAGTTGGATGGTGCGCTGAAGAACCCGGCCGACATCGAATCGAACCTGGGCCTGCCGATGCTCGGCGTCATTCCGCGCGACGAGTTTGGCGACTTGCTGGCGACGCTGTCTGATCGCAAATCGGTCCTGTCCGAATCCTATCAGTCGGTGCTGACGTCGCTGCGTTTTTCGACAACGCACGGCGTGCCGCGTTCGCTCGCGGTCACCAGCGCCAACGCGTCGGAGGGCAAGAGCACGACCGCGCTGTCAGTGGCCACGATTTTGGCGCGCATGGGCCGCAAGGTGCTGATCATCGATGCCGACATGCGGAACCCGTCGCTGCACAAGCTGATCGGCGTGACCAACAGCTATGGCGTCGCCAATCTGCTCGCGGGCGATGCGGTCAAGGACATCAAGCCCTATCCGATCGGACCCGACGGCTTGCTGGGCATTCCCGCCGGACCGATTCCGCCGAACCCCGCCGAATTGCTGGGCACCGACCGGCTGGGTGAAGTGCTCGAAGAATTGCTGGGCTTGTACGACCATGTCATCGTCGACGCACCGCCGGTGATGGGCCTGTCGGATTCGCCGCTGATCAGTTCAACGGTCGAGGCGGTCGTGTTTGTGGTCACCGCCGGCGCGACGGGCAAGAAATCGGCCGTCGCATCGCTCCGCCGACTTCAGGAAGCCGGGGCCAATCTGATCGGTGCCGTGCTGTCGCGCTATGCCTCGTCGCAGGCCGGATATGGCTATAGCTACAACTATACCTATAGCTATGGCGCGGAAAACAAGCCGAAATCAAAAGGCAGCGGCCTGTTTGACGTTTTTCGCAAGAAGGTGTGATGCCGACCAGCTCTGCTCCGCGCCCGCCGG
>JBEGPL010000359.1:0-3499 GCA_041181445.1 Pseudomonadota bacterium | reverse complement strand
CAAGAGGCTCGACATCCCCGACATTCACGACCGCATCGTGACGCAGTTCCATTATACGCCCGCCGATTTCAGCCATGACCTCAACGCCCATCTGGGCAGCGCATTCAGCCTGGAACCGATTTTGACGCAGAGCGCGTGGTTCCGCACCCACAACCGCGACGACGACATCGGCAACCTCTATTTCGTCGGCGCGGGCACGCACCCCGGTGCAGGCATCCCGGGCGTCGTCGGCAGCGCCAAGGCGACGGCAAAGCTGATGCTGGAGGATGCGGGGTGAAACGCATCGCGGTCTATTGCGGATCGGCCACCCCCGCCGACCCCGTCTATATCGACAGCGCGCGCCACGTTGGCGCACGGCTGGCGGCGCGCGGCATCGGTTTGGTCTATGGCGGCGGGCGGCTCGGGCTGATGGGCGCGGTTGCCGATGCGGTGCTGGCAGGCGGCGGCGAGGTCATTGGCGTAATCCCCGAGGCACTCGTCGGCAGCGAGGTCGCGCACAAAGGCTGCACCGAACTGCACATCGTGTCGGGCATGCACGAACGCAAGCGCATGTTCACCGACCTGTGCGACGGCTTTGTCACCATCCCCGGCGGCGTCGGCACGATGGACGAATTGTGGGAAGCGATAAGCTGGGCGCAACTTGGCTATCACCGCAAGCCGGTGGGCGTGCTCAACGTCGCGGGCTTTTTTGACGCGCTGATCGCATTCAACGCGCACATGATCGACGTCGGCTTCATCCGGCCGCAGCATGCCGGGATCATGATCGTCAATGACGGTTTCGACGCGCTGGTTGACCGCATGGCGGCCTATGTCCCGCACAAAACGATTTTCCAGATGAAGGCGGGCGATTTGTGAGCGCCGCGCGGGCCGGACTGGTTGAGGCGGCCCGCGTCAGCATCGCGCGCGGATCAAAAAGCTTTGCGCTCGCCAGCCGCCTGTTCGGCACGGAAACCCGCGAACGCGTGTGGATGCTTTACGCCTGGTGCCGCGCGTGTGACGATCTGGCCGATGGTCAGGACCATGGCGGCGCGATGGAGCGCGTTGACGATGCGCAGGCGCGTGTCGACCAAATCCGCCGCATGACCGCTGCCGCGCTGGCGGGCGAAACGACGGGCAACGCCGCGTTCGACGCCATTGGCCAGCTGAGCCGCGAAGTCGCCCTGCCCCGCGCGTTGACCGACGATGTGATCGCCGGGTTTCAGCTCGACGCCGACGGCTGGCAACCCCGAACCGAAAGCGATCTGATGCAATATTGCTATCATGTCGCGGGCGCGGTCGGGTGCCTGATGGCGTTGGTGATGGGCGTGCCTGCCAACGCCGACGACACACTCGACCGCGCGTGCGATCTGGGGCTGGCATTCCAGTTGGCCAATATCGCGCGCGATGTCGCCGAAGATGCCCGCGCCGACCGTTGTTACCTGCCCGCCGACTGGCTGGCCGACGCCGGGATTGATACCGACGCGATAATGGACCCGGCGCACCGCCCGGCGCTGGCCGCGCTCGGCGCCCGGCTCGCGGATATGGCAGCCGCCTTTGAAGCGAGCGCACGGTGCGGCACCGCCGCGCTGCCGTTTCGTTCGGCATGGGCGGTTAGCGCCGCCGCGACGATCTATGGCGACATCGCGCGCGAAGTCCGTCGCCGGGGCAGCGCCGCTTGGGACCGCCGCGTCGTCACATCGCGCGGGGCAAAGATCGCCGCGCTGGGCGGCGGCCTGTGGCAGGCGTCGCGCCGCCACACCGCCGCCACACCGCCGCGCGCAGGCGGCCTGTGGACGCGCCCGCGCCATGCTTGAAAGCCTGAGCGCACAGGTCGCCGCCCTGTTTTCGCATCCGATCGAGTGGATCGCGGTGCTGCTCGGCATCCTCAACATCACCCTGCTCGTGCGGCGCAGTGTATGGAATTACCCGTTCGGCATGGTCATGGTGTGCCTCTATGCCGTCATATTCCATGAACAGAAATTCTATTCGGACATGTTGTTGCAGGGCGTTTTCTTTGCCCTGCAAGCCTATGGCTGGGCCTATTGGCAGCGCAGCGGCGACGGCGCGCCGATCCGCGTGCGCACATTAACCCCGCGCCAATGTCTGACCGCCGCCGCCGCCACGGCCGCCGCGTGGCTGGCGTGGAGCAGCGCAATGGTGCGCTGGACCGATGCCGCCGCGCCCTTTGCCGACGGCGCGGTCGCGATGGCGAGCATCACCGCACAAATTCTGCTCGCGCGGCGTTATCTGGAAAACTGGCTGGTCTGGATATTTGTTGATATCCTCGCTATCGGCCTGTTCGCGTCGCGCGGCCTGATCCTCACGGCCCTGCTCTATGGCCTGTTTCTGGTGATGAGTTTTGTGGGGTGGCGGCAATGGCGACGCGCCGAAACATTGGCAGACAAAGGCATATTCGCGTGACCATCCATATCGTATTCCACGGTCCCGAAAGCACGGGCAAATCGACGCTGGTTGCGCAGGTGGCGGCGCATTTCGGCGCGCCGCGGGTCGACGAATTCGGTCGCACCTATTGCGAACGCTATGGCACCGCCCTGTCGCACGACGACCTGCTGTGGATCTTTGCGGGTCATGTTGACGCTACGCACAAGGCGCTGGCGGCGCGACCGCCATTGTTGATTTCGGACACCGACCCGCTGATGACGCAGGCGTGGAGCCGGATGTTGTTTTACGACCGCCTGCCCCAGATTGACGCGTGGGACGACCCCGCCGATCTTTATCTGGTCCCGGCGCTCGACCTGCCATGGCAGGACGACGGCACGCGGATGTTCGGCAGCGCCAGCGAACGTGGACGCTTTTACGATATCGCGATCGACGAACTCGACCGGCGGGGATTGCGCTGGGTACGCATCGCGGGCAACGGCGATGCGCGACTGGCAGCGGCGCTCGCGGCGATCAACGAAGCGGGGCTGGTCGGGGCGTGACCGCGCAAAAGAACGGCGACCCGAGCACAATCAACCGCCTCTATGGCCGGTCAAAGGGCAAGCCGTTGCGCAGCGCGCAGGCCGACTTGATCGAACGGCTGCTCCCGCAGATCGCGGTGCCCGCCGATGGCCCGGTGACCGCCGCCGACCTGTTTGGCTATGATCGTCCGCTGCATTTTGAAATCGGCTTTGGCGGGGGCGAGCATCTGGCGCAGCGTGCTGACATGCTGCCCGACCATGGCTTCATCGGCTGCGAGCCCTTTGTCAACGGCGTCGCGCAGGCGCTGACGCACGTCCGCGATGGCGCGCTGGGCACTGTGCGGCTGCATATGGGCGATGCGCTCGACGTGCTGCGCCGCATTCCCGACGGCACGCTGTCATTCGTCTACCTGCTCCACCCCGACCCCTGGCCCAAGGCGCGCCATGCCAAGCGGCGGATGATGAACGACGCGCCGGTGGCAATGATCGCAGCCAAGCTGAAGCCCGGCGGCGAGTTCCGTTTCGGCACCGCTCACCCCGTCTATCTGCGCCACGCACTCATGGTGATGCAGCGCCACCGCAGCATGTTTGAATGGCTG
>JBEGPL010000358.1:0-2896 GCA_041181445.1 Pseudomonadota bacterium | reverse complement strand
TTTTCTCACCTTCCGCTTTCGCGTCGGCCTCGGTCTTGGCGGCGGGATCGATCGGCACGCTGTTGTCAACGGCGGTGCCGTCGATATCGCTGTTGTCGAGGATGATCATGTCGTCGCTGATCGTGCCGGGCTGCACCTCGACACTGTCAAGCTTGACGCGGGTCTTGGTGGCGTCGCCGCCGTCGCACGCGGCGAGGGTCAACAGCGGCAGGATGGCGAGGATGCGCAGATTTGTCATGCGCTTGTCCTAATCCGCCGACGGCGGCGACGCAACGGCGTTGAGAAAGCCCGCGAAATGCGCGGCGAGCGCGGCGTCAAAATCGACCATCGTTGCGGTGGCCTCCAGCGCAGCCAGGCTGGTAACCGGATAGTCGGCGATGCCGCACGGCACGATGCCGCCAAAATGCGCCAGATCGGGGTCGATATTGACCGAAAAGCCATGGATCGTGACCCAGCGGCGGATGCGCACGCCGATCGCGCCGATCTTGGCCTCGCGCCCTGACCGATCCTCGGTCCAGATGCCGATGCGCCCCGGTGCGCGGCGTGCTGCCACCCCGACATCGCCGAGCGCGGCAATCACCCAGCCTTCCATCGCATGGACAAACTGGCGCACGTCGCGGCCGCGCTGTGCCAGGTCAAGCTGGACATAGCCGACGCGCTGGCCGGGGCCGTGATAGGTGTAGCGCCCGCCGCGCCCGGCGGCATAGACCGGAAAGCGTCTGTCGAGCAGCTCGGCGGGGTCGGCGCTGGTTCCGGCGGTGTACAGCGGCGGGTGTTCCAGCAGCCAGATGCGTTCGGGCGCGGTGCCCATGTGAATTGCCGCAGCGCGCGCCTCCATGTCTGCCAGCGCTGCGGGATAATCGACACGGTCCGCTGCGACCTGCCAGTCGGGCAGGGGCAGGGACGCGCGGAAAGGCGGGGCGGATGCCATCGCCGCGTCCTGCCGTGCTGCGCGCGCAAAGGCAAGCTGGCACCCAAAATCCGTCGCTCGACAGCTTCGCCTAATCGGGGTGGACATGGTGGGCGTTTGTCGTCACTCTGCCGCCCTCGCAGGGTGCAGGGGGACGCATTTGCCTGAAATCAAATTTGACATGGGTGCGGCGTGGAATGACGGGGTTGCGCTGACGCGGATGCATCGGCCGTTGGTGGCGACGCTGGCGGGCGTCTTCCTGTTCCTGCCGCAACTGGCGGTCGGCCTGCTCGGCCCCGGCGATCCCGCCATTGCACCGGGCGCAACGATCGATCAGATCATCGCCGCTTTCACGGCATGGGCCAATGCGATGCTGCCTTATCTGCTGGTGTTGACGGTCATAAGCGCTTTTGCGAGCCAAGCGATCCTCAAATTGTGGCTTGCCCCGCCGGGGATCAGCGTCGGTGAGGCGATGTCGACGGCGCTGACGTTGCTGGTCACGGCGGTCATCGCGTCGGTGCTGGGCACGATTGCCATCTATCTGGGTTTTCTGGCGTTGATCGTACCGGGGCTCTATTTGCTGGGACGACTGGCATTTGCACAAGTGGCGATTGCCGATCGCGAAATACGCAATCCGATTGCCGCCTTGCAGGCGAGTTGGGACCTCACGCGCGGCAACGGCTGGCGCATCGTCGGTTTCCTGTTTCTGATCGCAATCGTGATCGGCATCCTGCTGCTTCTGGCCGGCATGGTGATCGGCGGACTGGTCGGGCTGGTGCTGGGCAGCGCGGCGCCCGTGGTGCTGGCGGTTCTCGAAGCCGCAGCAAACAGCATCATCGGGGTGTTGATGCTGGCCATTTATGTGGCGATTTATCGTCAGCTGTCGGGTGTGGGGCGCGAGGGGATTTTTGCGTAAGGGTGCACGTCGTAGCGGCGCAAATGGACGTTGGTTCGGGGGTTAAAGGAAGGGAGCTTTTTTATGAACAATATCAGTTTAGGTCGGGCGTGGAGCCTGGCCACCAGCTTTTTCAGCGGGCTAGCGGGGCCGCACGCGATCATCCTGATCGTCGTCGGCATTCTGATTCCATCGGTGTTGGGCTGGGCCGTCGTCGGGGGCAGCATGTCGGGCATGATGAACCCGGCGGCGCTGGCCAGCGGCGAAATGATGGCGGGCCTTGGCGCAGGCTTTCTGGTCGTTTCGCTGGTCACATATGTTCTGCAATATGGCAGCTATTTCGCGTCGTGGCGGCAGGGATTGGCCGGAGGAGATGAATCGGTCGGCGGCGCGCTGACCTATGGTTTGATTGCTGGCGCCGTGATTACGGGCATTTTCATCGCGACCGTCCTGGTGTTTGCCTTATTGGTCGGGGTCACCCAATCGCCATGGGTGTTCGTGCCGGCGCTGCTGATCATCATCCCGCTGTTCGCGATGCTTGCGCCGGCGTTCATGGGCCTGTTGTCGATTGTCATGCTGTTGCTGGCGGCCTTTGGCAGTTTCGCCATGTCGGCCGTCCTTGGGCAAATGGGCATGGGTGATGAGGTCGGAATGGGTGGCGGCGCGATCTTGCTGATCCTGATCTTGGCGTTTCTGTTTGTGTGGCTTGGTGCGCGGCTCAGCTGTGCCGCGCCGCTGATGGCGCACCGCAAAAGCTATAACCCGATCGACGCGATGAAATCGTCATGGGCGATGACGGCGACCAGCCAATGGAAGATCGTCGGCTATCTGATGCTGATCGGCCTTGTCCTGCTCGTCCTTGTCTTTCTGGCCAGCATGATTTTGGGCGCGGGCATGATGGGCGCGATGCAGAGCGGCGACATGGGCGGCGGTTCGATTGTCTCGGTGCTGCTGTTCAGCCTGTTGATCAGCATCCCGATGGCCTATCTGACCGTCGCCATTCCGGGCGGCATTTACAAGGAACTGGGCGGCGACAGCACCGCGCAAACCTTTGCCTGACGTTTAAGGCAAAGTGACAGACAAAAGGGGGG
>JBEGPL010000357.1:0-2522 GCA_041181445.1 Pseudomonadota bacterium | reverse complement strand
CAACACCTATATCGAGCGCACTGCGCGCAAGGCCGACACGCTTTACGAAGCGATGGCGACGGCCTGTCTGGAGGGCGGAACCGAAAATATCATCGTCTTTGACCGGACACCGGGAGCGTTCCGCGTCAGCCGAAAATTGGGCGAACATATGCTCGCCCGCGCGCCAGCTTTGCGAAAGCAGTTGGAGGAGCATTATCTCCCCAAATGGCTCAAACAGCGCGGTTTGGCATGACTGACGTACAGCTTCTCGACAAAAGCGAGGTCTGGCTAAACGGCATTCACCTTGCTGATGTCAATCTGCCGGCGCTCGCCAAGGCAACAGCCGACGTGCTGGGACTGGCGGCAGACAAGGTGTTTGTGACCGATGTGCGCGAAGGATTGGTCGTGCTCGACATCTTGTCGCCTCGGGTTGATCTGGCGGAGGTCACGGGTAAGCAGGAGGCACTGCTCAGCGCTATCGCTATGGTCGCTGGGGTCACAGTCGATCAGGACGCCTCGGTTCATAGCGAGGGCATTTTGGGGGTCATCGGCACCCCACGCGACCAAGTGGAAAGCTATCTAAAAGGCGCTGCCCGCATGAAGCAGCAACTGTCCGACTATGCGGCGCGGCGCATTGCAGTGGTTAGCACGGGCACCGAAATGCAGGCGGGGCAGGTTGAGGATACCAACTTCGCTGCTGTCCGCGATACTATGGGCGCGGCGGGCTTTGAGGTTGAGTTTGGCGGCAACGCGGGTGACAGTGAGCGCGAAATTGCGGGCCTCGTTGCGCGTCTGTCTGGTGAAGGTTACGGCCTGATTATCACCACGGGCGGGGTCGGTGCCGAAGATAAGGATCGCACAATCGAAGCGATTGAGTTGCTCGACCCCGGGCTCAAAACGGCAGTGCTGGCCCATTACACAAAAGGTCACGGTCGCCATGTGAAGGATTGCGTGCGAATTGCCGTGGCGCGGCTGGGCTGGTCGATGATCGTTTCGCTGCCGGGACCGACGCACGAGGTGAAGCTTGCTCTGCCAGTTTTGCGCGATGGTCTGGCAAGCGAAATGGACATGGACTTACTGGTGGAGGAAATGGCGGTACCGTTGCGTGCTACACTGCCCAAACACCACAATTAACGAAGTCACTCATATGGCGGATAATTCTCCCCTAACCCCGCCAACCGGGCGTCGGTGCGACCCAGCGCTGCTTCGACTTCGGCGTGACGCTTTTCCGCGAATCCGCGTACGCGCGAATCCGCGATGATAATGAATTCGTCATTGTCGATCCCGTCGAAGCAGATCTGGGCTGTGATGTGCGCTGCCTGTCCGGTCTGTTTCATCATGCCGATTACGGCCTCCGCACGCTTTTCAGAGATACGCTTTCCCCCACCGAAATCAGCGGGGCGGTTGCGATAGCTGTCATAAATGTTGGTCTGGACAAGGCCGGGGCACAGGATCGAGACCGAAATGCCGCTTTCTTTTAGGTCGCGCCGCAGTGCGTCGGACAGGCCCAGTACAGCATGTTTGCTGGCCGTATAAACCGATGTCGGCCCCAACGCTGGCAATCCCAATGAATTTTCGGAACCAGTGTTGATGATGCGGGCCAGTTGTTTGCGGGCCACGGCCTCTTTCAAATAAGGTAAAAACGCCTGCACGCCGTGAAAGACGCCCATAAAATTGACTGACATGACCCACGCTGCGTCCGCCGGGCTCGTCGCCTCGACGGTGCTGCCCGCTGCAACCCCGGCATTGTTGAACAGATAATTCACCCCGCCGAAATCGTGAGAGACGCTTTGCGCCAAATCAGCAACGCTCGCAGGATCGGTCACGTCACATGCATAGCCTTTGACATCGGTATCCCGCCCCAGTTCGGAGGCAACGCTTTTGGCACGCTCCCACTCAACATCGGCGATAGCAACGGCCATGCCGCGTTCAGCGGCCGTTGCCGCCAAGGCCTTGCCAATGCCGCTGGCTCCGCCGGTGACGACCGTTACCAATCGATCTGTCATGCTCTACTCCCGTTCCTGAGTGCGTGGCGATAACGCTATGCCGCGCTTGTCCTATTGTAAACCTATGAGTATACTTTGGCCAAATCAGCAAGACAAAGCGAGTCCGAACATGGCCGTAAACACAAATTCTCCTCACCCTGCTATCGCGCCGGATCATGTCGCTGTGGTGACGGGCGGCGCGAACGGCATTGGCCTTGCCACTGCGCGCTTATTGCTGTCCGCCGGAATGCGCGTGTGCCTGATCGACCGTGATGAAGCCGCGTTGGCAAATGCGCGAAGCAGCATTGCACTGGGTGAGGACCGCGTGATGACGCTGGCGGTCAATGTGGCAGACCGTGCGCAGGTGGAGCAGGCGGCCCAGACCGTGCGCGGACAATGGGGGGCAGTGTCTGTCCTCATGAACAATGCCGCAATTGGCGGCGGCGGCGATGCGCTCGCTGATCCGCTGGGCTGGGAAAGACTGATTGGCGTAAATCTGATGGGCGTTTTTCATGGCGTCTCTGCCTTTGTCCCCGCTATGGTCGAAAGCGATGCGCC
>JBEGPL010000356.1:0-2613 GCA_041181445.1 Pseudomonadota bacterium | reverse complement strand
AGGCTGAGGACTGAAGCGGCCGGGGCATCGCCGCTCGGGCTGAACCCGGGGTCGAGCAAATTTGCTTCGCTGCAATCGGCGATGGCGGCCGGACGGTTGACGCTCAGCTTGCGCAGACCCTCGACCGTTGTGACCTCGACAACCAGATTGTCGTGGATCGAAGCCACATCGACCAACGCGGTCAGCAGCCGCCCCAGAATGCGGCGACATGCGGGCTCGGCAACGGCGACGCGTGGCCCCGCAGCCGCCTCTGGCAGCCGCAGCGTTGCGCCGCGGTCACGTGCAAGTGCGTGCACGTCACGCGCGACCAGGTTGAGCGTCATTATCAAATCGCTGCTGATGCCGGCGTCGGGTGCCGCGATCACCTGTTCCGACCGCGCGGCGGCGTCCAGATCTTCGATAATTTGCTGCAAATTGGCTGCATCGTTGACGATCGACGCGGCCATGCTGCGATAATTCTGATTCACCGGGCCAAACATCTGCGCTTCGACTATCTGGGCAAAGCCCGAAATCGCGTTGAGCGGACTGCGCAATTCGTGGATCAGTTGGCGGATCGAATCGCCCGCCCCCTCGCCGCTTTCGAGCGCAGTTTCGTGGCGATGCGGACGCCGCGCGTGGCCGCGATAACCGCGGAACTGTCCGGTGACCCGGTCAAACCAGGGCACAGCCGAGACACGCCACTCGCCCGCAACCGCTTCGCCGCCTTCCAGCAGCAATCGCGCGTTGCTGATGTCGCCGCGTTGCCGAAATGCGCCCGCGGCATTGCCGTCGACACCCGGCTCGTTTGCCGGTGCGACCCTGCCGATATCGAGCCCGATCAGCGCGCCGCGCGGGGCGCCGTTGACCCAGAATATCACGCCGTCACCGCCCGCTTCGAACAGAAAGGAGTCGATTGGACCGCGCGCTTCGACGGGCTGGGAATCGGCTTTCTTCTGACTGCGATAATCGTCGATGCGCTGGACCAGCTCGGTGATCTGGCTGACGCGGACCACAGGTTCGTGCGCGGCTGCGATGTCCCCGGCAATTTGCATCCGGTTCGCACCAAAGGCGTCGAGCGCCCGCCGGACGCTTTCGTCAAGGTCGCTGCGTTCGCGCACAATGGCGCGCGCGGCGGGCGATGACGCGGGTAAATATGCCAACCAGTCGGCGGTGGATAGCGGCGCCTGGCGCAGCATGACATTTGCAATTGCGGGCGCGTCGCCCGCAAAAAAAGCGACCAGCGGCGCATATTGGCAGCGCCGTGCGATGCTGAATGCCGATGCCTTGCGCACCTGTTCGGGCACCATCGGACGCAGATAGGCAAGCGCGTGGAGCGCCCGGCTGGCAACGGGCGCAGACATTTGTTCGCCGCGCTGTGCCAATATGTCGGTGAGTTGCCGCCATGCGGTAACACGGCCCTTTTCATCGCCCGGCACCTGGCGCAAGACTGTCGCAATCATCCCGTCGATGTGCACTGCGCCACCCTGCCTGAAATCCGCCGATTGGTTACCGATTGCTTACCGGCTACCGTGAATCCTTTGCTGTGGAAAGCGCGTTAACAGGGTCGTAACAATGTGGGACAATTGCCAAACGCTGAAATATAATTATTAATGCAGGCGCGTCGCTGATTGGAAGTTTCACATATGTCGCTTGCAAAATTTGATCCGATAGACCTGCAGATCCTGCGCGAGTTGCAGGATGATGGGCGGATGACCAATGTCGAACTGGCCCAGCGCGTCGGGCTGACCGCCCCGCCCTGCCTGCGCCGCGTACGCGCGCTTGAGGAAGCCGGGATTGTCCGCAGCTACCATGCGCATCTGGACGCGGCGAAGCTTGGCTATGGGATCACTGTCTTCGCGATGGTCAGTTTGAAGAGCCAGGCCGAATCGGACCTTCAAGCATTTGAGGATTATGTCGGCGGCCTGCCCGAAGTGCGCGAATGTTACATGCTCAACGGCGAAATCGACTTCATGCTGAAAGTCGTCGCGCGCGACCTGCAGTCGTTTCAGAGTTTTCTGACCAGCCGTTTGACCGCCGCCCCCAATGTCAGCAGCGTGAAAACGTCGTTGACCATCCGCACCGCCAAACAATTGTCGGGCGTTCCGGTGGATTAATCGTTGCGCTTATGCCAACAAAAAAGGGGCGGCCATTCAGGACCGCCCCTTTGGTTTGCATGCGAACCGTGCCAGATCAGACGGCGGGTGCCGCCGCTTTTTTCCGGCCTTTGACATAGGTCGTCCAGAAATCGGCGAGTTGCTTGCGCGGCCCGGCCACCTTGGCAAAACTTGCCAATGCCGAATCATAATCACCTGATTTGGCTGCAATAATGCCAATCCGCATGGCAATCAGCTCGGCGTCTTCGCCGCCTTTGCTCAGCGCCAGATCATACATGGTTTTGGCGCGGGCAAACTCGCCATAACCCAGAAGCGCATCCCCGGTCACGCGCGCGATCTTGCCCGATGCCGCCTTTGGGGCATCGCGCTCGGCGCTCGGCAGGTCAAGTTTGTCGCCCGCAACGCGCGGCTGATGGGTGTTCCAATAGCCATCGAAGGTCCCGTCCGGCGTCGGGATCACTTTCAGCGTGCGGCCCAGCGAAATAACTTCGACCAGTTCGGCGCGCAGCCCCTTGTCGAT
>JBEGPL010000355.1:0-4927 GCA_041181445.1 Pseudomonadota bacterium | reverse complement strand
CGCGCAGCGTCGGGGTGGAGGGGTATGCGCACCGATGTGAGAATACCCCTCCACCATCCTGCGGATGGTCCCCCTCCCCAAACAAGTTTGGGGAGGATAATACCCCATCATAACGCTTGTCGCCGCCGCGCGGCGCGTTATGGCTTGCTGCCATGACTTTGGCTTCTTTTCCCGCGCTGCGCCTGCGGCGCACCCGCCGCACCTCTTGGAGCCGTGCGATGGTGCGCGAACATGCGCTAACCCCCGACCAATTGATCTGGCCGCTGTTCGTGACAAGCGGTGCAGGGGTGGAGGAGCCGATTGCGACGCTGCCCGGTGTGTCGCGCTGGTCGGTTGACGGCGTGGTGGCGCGCGCGCGCGAGGCGGTGACGCTCGGCATCCCCTGCGTTGCGCTGTTCCCCAACACGCCGCCGGACTTGCGCAGCGACACTGGGGCAGAGGCGCTGTCGCCCGATAATCTGATGTGCAGCGCGGTGCGCGCGGTCAAGGATGCGCTGGGCGACGCCATCGGCGTGCTGACCGACGTCGCGCTCGACCCCTATACCAGCCACGGCCAGGACGGACTGGTCGACGCGGGCGGCGCGGTGATCAACGATGCGACCGTCGATGTGCTGGTGGCACAGGCGCTCAATCAGGCGCGCGCCGGGGCCGACATCATTGCGCCATCGGACATGATGGACGGGCGCGTCGGCGCCATTCGGGCAGCGCTGGAGGCCGAAGGTTTCGGCCACGTCCAGATCATGAGCTATGCCGCCAAATATGCCAGCGCCTTTTATGGGCCGTTCCGCGACGCGGTCGGCTCACGCGGGCTGCTGAAGGGCGACAAGCGCGGCTATCAGATGGACCCGGCGAACAGCGACGAAGCGCTGCGCGAGGTCGCGATGGATCTGGCCGAAGGCGCCGACAGCGTGATGGTCAAACCCGGCCTGCCCTATCTCGACATAATCGCGCGGGTGAAGGCGCGGTTCGATGTCCCGGTCTTTGCCTATCAGGTGTCGGGCGAATATGCGATGATCGAGGCGGCCGTGGCGGCGGGCGCGGGGGATCGCGACGCGCTGGTGCTCGAAACGCTGCTGGCGTTCCGCCGCGCGGGCGCGTCGGGCGTGCTGACCTATCACGCGGCGCACGCCGCGCGGCTGTTGCAGGGATAAGGCAAGAAAGTCGAATTTCACGCGAAGGGCACGAAGGTGCGAAGTTTCGCGAAGGGGGCTTGGGTGAACGTTGAACAATTATCCGCCATTGCGGTCGATTGTGGCCTGAAAGTGCACAAGGATTTGGGGCCGGGATTGCTTGAATCGGCCTATGAAGCCGTCCTCTCGCACCTGCTCGTTCAAAAAGGGCTAGCGGTTGATCGGCAGCGAGTCATTCCAATTGTTTACAACGGCCTGGTTGTCGACCAAGGGTTCCGTGCCGACCTGATCGTTGAAAACAAGCTGCTCATCGAACTCAAGACGGTTGAGCGTTTGTCGCTTGTGCACGCCCGTCAGGTGCGAACCTATCTCAAATTCACCGGGCTGACTGTGGGACTCTTGATGAATTTCTCATGCGAGAAATTCACCGAGGGGTTGAAGCGGATCGTCAACAATCACGTCGATACGCGCGATTCGCTGTTGGCGATCAATCAAGAATCTTCGCGCCACTTCGCACCTTCGCGCGCTTCGCGTGAAATGACGAATGACTGAGTGTCGCGCCGCGTGCGTGTATTATGCAATGGATAGGCTGTACCAATGACAGACAAATTGACGCCGCTGCTGCAAACACGCCGCCCCCTGTTCATCCTCGCCATCCTGATCGGCAGCTTTCTGTTGTTCCTGATCCAGCCGATGGTCGCACGGATGGCGTTGCCGCGGCTGGGCGGCGCGCCCGCAGTGTGGAACAGCGCGATGCTGGTCTATCAGGCACTGTTGCTGGGCGGCTATGCCTATGCGCATTGGCTCGGCCGGTTCGCGCTGAAGCGGCAGGCGATGATCCACATCGGTCTGTTGCTGCTCGCGGTCCTGTGGCTGCCCGTCGGGCTGGCCGACATGGCCCCGGCGGCGGCGGGACAGGAGGCGCTGTGGGTGCCCTTGTTCCTTGCGGTGTCGATCGGCCCCGTCTTTTTCATGGTCGCGGCACAGGCGCCGCTCTTGCAACGCTGGTTCGCGGCGGACCCGAACGCGGGTGAACCCTATGCGCTGTATGCGGCATCGAATCTGGGCAGTTTTGCCGGGTTGATCGCTTATCCGCTGCTGCTCGAACCGCGGCTCAGCATCGCGGGACAAAGCTGGGGCTGGTCGCTGGGCTATGGCGTGCTGATCGCGGTGACGCTGGTCGCGGCGCGGGCGCGGTGGGGCCGTGTCGATGCCGCGCCCGCCGCTGCCGCCGCGCCGATGCCGCCCATACCGATGCGGCGGAAGGCCATGTGGCTGTTGCTGGCGGCGGTGCCGTCGGGGCTGATGCTGTCGACGACGACGCATTTGACGACCGATGTTTTTGCGATGCCGCTGATGTGGGTGATCCCGCTCGGCCTTTATCTGCTCAGCTTTGTCTTTGCCTTTGCCGACCGGCGCGCCGCCGCCGACCTGATGTCGTTGCTGACGCCGCCGGTCCTGCTCGCGGCGGGGGGGCTCGCACTGATCAGCGTCGGCAATGGGTCGCTGGCCATCGCCCTTGCCAATGTCGCGATGCTGTTCCTTGTGTCGGTGGCGCTGCACGCGCGGCTTTACCGGCTGCGCCCACCGGCCGGACAATTGACACTTTTCTATTTGGTGATGTCGGCGGGCGGCGTGGTTGGCGGGCTGTTTGCGGCGTTGATCGCGCCTTTGTTGTTCGACTGGGTTTATGAACATCCGCTGCTGATCCTTGCCGCCGCCGCGTTGATCCCGCTGCCCGCGCTGATCCCGTGGAACAACATGCTGAAACTGACGCACAGCCAGGCGCGGATCGGCGCGGCGCTGCTGTTCGCGCTGGGCTGTTTCGTCGCCGCGATGGTGGCGGCGAGCTGGACCGGCGTGCTGGCGGGGGCCATTCTGGGACTGGTCGCGCTGCTGCTGGCTATCGGATTGCTGCTGATTGGTTTCCGCTGGGCCTATGTCGGCACGCTGGCGCTGGCGATGCTGGCGATTGGCGGCATTGACACGATCAAAACCTCGCTGGCGGGCGACCGGACGCGCAGCTATTTCGGCGTGTACACGGTGCGCGATTATCCCGCGCAACAGCAACGCACGCTGGCGCATGGCACGACGCTGCACGGGTTGCAGCGCACCGACCCCGCCAAACGGCTCGAACCGACGACCTATTATGGCCGCACGTCGGGCATTGGCATCGCGATGCAGGCGGCGCCGCGCCTGTTCGGTCCCGGCGCACGGATCGGCGTGGTCGGCCTGGGGACGGGCACGCTCAGCTGTTACAAACAGCCGGGGCAGGTCTGGCACATTTATGAAATCGACCCGGCAATGGTGACCATCGCGCGCGACAGCGGCAAATTCACATTCCTGCCGACCTGCGCCGCCGATGCGACGCTGCATATCGGCGATGCACGGTTGAAACTGGCGACAGCGGCAAAGGGCGGGCTGGACATGCTGGCGGTTGATGCGTTCTCGTCGGACTCGATCCCGCTGCATCTGTTGACCGCAGAGGCGATCGCGATCTACGAACGGGCGCTGGACGATGACGGCATTTTGCTGATCCATATTTCCAACCGCTTTTTCGATCTGGAACCGGTGCTCGATGCCGCAGCGCGCAGCGGTGGACTGGCCGCCGCGATCCATGTCGATGACCCACCGGTCGAACTGACCACCGACGGCCTGACCGGTTCAAGCTGGGTGGCGATGGCACGGCGGCCCGAACGGCTGGCGTTGTTGACCGGCAAAACCGTACCGCGCGACCGCGCCAAGGACGCTGGCGTTTGGGCGGTGCTGGAACGCGATGACGCCGCGCGGCGCTGGACCGATGATTATGCATCGGTGCTGCCGGTCGTGCGCTGGGACCAGTTGTTCGGCCGGACGGAGGATTGATCATGCACCGCGATGTCACCATTTTGCCGCTGAATGGCAAAGTGCCAATGATCGACCCGAGTGCGTTTATCGCGCCGGGGTGCCGCATCATCGGCGATGTCACGATCGGGCCGGACGCCAGCATCTGGTATAATTGCGTCATCCGGGGTGACGTCAACCGCATCACCATCGGCGCGCGGACCAATGTTCAGGACGGCAGCGTCATCCACTGCGACAGCCCGATGCCCGGCGCGCCCGACGGCTATCCGACGATCATCGGCGACGATGTGCTGATCGGCCATATGGCGATGATCCACGGCGCGATCCTCGACGACCGCGCGTTCGTCGGGCTGGGCGCGGTGGTGATGAACGGGTGCCGGATCGCGGGCGACGCGATGCTGGGCGCGGGCGCACTGCTGCCGCCGGGCAAGGCGATGGGCCCGCGCGAGTTGTGGGCGGGGCGCCCGGCGCGGCTGGTGCGCGAACTCGACGATGCGGCGATCATGGGGATGCGGATCGGCGTCGCTCATTATGTCGAAAATGGCCGCGCGCATGGGGCGGCGCTGGGCATGGATGGGGTATAGCGTAACCGTGCGTCAGGGCGCGGGATGGATTGCGGCTTCCAACGCCTGACGGATGAAGCGTTGATACGACATGCCCTTGGCCGCCGCCGTGGCCTTGACCGCGTCGAGCAACTGTTCGGGGAAGCGCATGTTCACCTGCTTGGACTTTGGCGCAAATTCGAACGTCACCCGCTTCATCGTGCTGAGGTCAAATTGTGACAGATTAACCGTGTCCAGGAAGTTTTCCGCTGCGGCGTCACTGGTCAGGATGGGAAATTTCTTTTTCATAATGTTCAATCTCCTTTCTGTGCATGTGGCGCGCGCTGATCGGGCGGATGCGCGTTTCCGCGCCATATTGCCGCAGCGTAAACACCACAAAGATCAATCGCT
>JBEGPL010000354.1:0-3169 GCA_041181445.1 Pseudomonadota bacterium | reverse complement strand
TCATCTCATCGACGTTGCGCGCGAACGCCTTGGCCGGATTGCGGCCTAAAACGCCTTGCGAAAGCTCAGTTCGACATAGCGGCCGAGCGGGTCGATATAGCCCGGCTGGTAGCGGATCGGCACTGTGCCGGTGGCGTCACGCACATCGCGGCGCGCGTTAAAGATGTTGTCCAGCGACAGGCGGATACGACTGCCTTTCAGGACCGGCACTGATTTCAGCACCGACGGCTGATTGTCGAAATTGACGAAGGCGCGCACGTTGAGCGTTGCGAGGCCGCCAAAATCGAGCGATGACGCCGCGGTGCTGCCATTCACTTTGCTGCCGCTGTCATACCGCCCCGAAAAACGCGTGCCAAAGCCGCGAAAGAACCAGCCGCCCTCCATTTCGAACAGGTGGCGACTGCTGCCGCCGTCGCTGCCCGTCGCGGACCCGTTCAGCCGGTCGAGTTCGGGGACATTCGCGCGGATGCGTACGCGGTCGTCGATGCGGTAGGTGTGGAACAGCGACAGGGACCAGCGTCCGCCATTGCCGCCCGGCCCGCCAAAGCCCCGAATCCCGCCGCCACCCATTCCCGGACCGCGCGGGGGACCGCCCGGCGGCGCACCCGCACCCGGTCCGCCCGCCCCCGGGCCCGGTCCACCGCCGCCCGGTCCGCCGGGGCGGCCCTGCGGCTGACCAAAGCTCTTCGAAAAACTGACGCCCCAGCGGATTTGCTCGGTCGCCTCGCGCGCATAATTCACCGGCCGCTGGTCGACGCGGATCAGCCGCCCGCCGGCGTCGCGGGTGACGCGACTGGCAAAGGCGGCCTCGATCTCCTGGGTCAGCAGCGGAAAGGCGTTGCTGGTGTTGAAACTGCGGTTGCGGTTCCAGTTCACCGTCAGGTTCAGATCGCGCAGTCCGGGCGGACTGAACGACGCGCCCAGTTTGACGTCGCGCCGCCGTTCGGCAGCGAGCAGCGGGTTGCCACCGCTGACCGTTTCGATCAGCACTGTCTGGCCGCGGGCAAAGTCGAAAAATGTCACCCCCGGGGTGACTTGCGGCGCGGTGCCGAGTTGCTGGATCGTCGGTGCGGCCTTGTCGCGGGTCATCCCCGCGAGCAACGACAGGCCCTCGGCGGGCGACCAGTCGAGCCCGGCGCCCCACGATATCAGCGTTCCGAAATCGCTGTGGTCGGCGACGGCGACGTTGGCGTTTGCGCCCAATCGGCCGATGAACCCCGACCCATATTCGGGGTCGAGCAGCGGCACGACCAGCGTGAACCGGCCGTTGGCGGTGTCGCGCGCCAGATTGCTGTTGACCGAAACGCCGCTGCGCATGGCCGCGCTGTCCAGCCGCAGGCCGCTGTATCCGCCGGAAAGTGTCGTGCGCACCGGTCCGGCCCAGCCTTCGAACACGGTGCCGTTGGCGGTCAGGTTGAAATCAAAATTGTCGGCACGTGTGTCGTTCACATCGCCGCCTGCCGGGGTGAGCAGAGGGTCGATGGCGGCCGTGAACGGGTTGACCGTCCCGGCATTGACCGCCGCTTGTGCGTTGGCAATCTCGGTCGCACCGGGCCCGCGTGATGTCAGTGTCAGGCTGTCGCGGCGGGCGAAGCTGCCCGTCGCGGTCCAGCGCCACCGGTTGATCCGCCCTGCAACGGTCATGCCCGCGCTGTAATTTGTGGCATCGCCGTCGCGCTGGGGAACGTCAGCCAAAGTGCGGCGCACCGCGACCGCCTGGCCGCCCGGCGCATAGGGGCTGGTCGCGGCGACATCGATCAACGCGCGCGCCTGACCCAGCAGGCTGCGGCTGTCGAGCTGTTCAAAGCCCAGCGTCGCGGTCACATCGATGTCGCCGGGCAGATAACGGGCGATGGTCGCGTCCACGGCATAACGGTCGGTCGCGGGCAACAGGCTGCGGCGCGCGCCTTCACCGTCGATCACCGCGCCGCTGTCGACAATCGGCAAGCCCGTGCTGCTGACAGCAGCCAGCGGCGGCTGGACCAACCCGCGCTCGCTCTCGCGCAGCAAGCCGTTCGATTCCCAGATCGCGGTGATGTTGACGCGGCCCTTGTCGGAAATGCGCAGGAAGCCGTTGTCCGCCTCGACCCGGCCGCGGCCGCCGTCGGTCGCCTGACCAAATTCGATGTCGGTCGAAATCGAACGGAAATCGGGTTTCAGCACGAAATTGATCACGCGCTGGTCGGCGGCATAGCCATATTCGAGCGCGACCTCCTCGGGGAACACCTCGACCTTGGCGATGGCGTCGGACGGCAGGTTGCGGATTTCCATCATCCCCGACACGCGGCGGCCGTTGACCAGCACCACCGGCTGGCCGTCACCGCGTCCGCGCCCCGACCGCGTCTGCGGTGCCAGCGCGGCGAGCAGGTCGGTGACCGACGACGCGCCATAACTGGCGATGGCGTCGCTATCCAGCGTCAGATCGGCGGGAATCTCGGTCGCGACCTGGCCCGACAGGCGCGGCGCATTGACGATGATTTCGGTCGTCAGCGGCTCGTCGGCGGGCGATGCGGGCGCGGGCGTTTCGGCCGCAAGCGCGGGCGGAGCGGCGAGGGCCAGCGCCCAGACAGTCAGGATCAGCGGCGCAGCGGCGCGGCGGTGCGGAGCGGCATTGAGCACGGAAACAGCAACCCTTTTTTGCACATGCGACCTGCCGCAATTGTGCCGTCTATCCGCTCCCGATATGATCATGACCCAATCGCGCGCGGCGATCAAGGGGACAGGGGATGCGGTGCCGGCCAGCGCGCCTAACTGCGCCCCATCACGCCTTCGGGCAAATCTTCCCCGAACACGCGCTGATAATATTCGGCGACCAGCATCCGTTCGGCCTCGTCGCATTTGTTCAGGAAGGTCAGCCGAAAGGCGAAGCCGATATTGTGAAAGATCGCGGCGTTCTGGGCCCAGCTGATCACGGTGCGCGGCGACATGACGGTTGATATGTCGCCATTGACGAAGCCCTGCCGCGTCAGGTCCGCGACCTTGACCATATTCGCCACCGTCGTCTTGTCGGTGTCGGGCACTTTGGCCAAAATGATCGACGCTTCGATGGCGGCGGGCAGATAGTTCAAGGTGACGACGATGTTCCACCGGTCCATCTGGCCCTGATTGATCTGTTGCGTGCCATGATACAGCCCGCTGGTGTCGCCCAGCCCAACGGTGTTCGCGGTCG
>JBEGPL010000353.1:0-3096 GCA_041181445.1 Pseudomonadota bacterium | reverse complement strand
CGGTGGCCAGGCTGATCCCGACCAGCCGTCCGGTGACGCTGTCGAGACTGGCCGTTTCAGTGTCAATGGCGACCATATGGACGTCGCGGGCCTCGGCGATCCAGTCGGCGAGCGCGTCCAGCGTGGTGACGCAGGCATAGGCGCTGCGGTCGATGGGCGGCGATGCGGGCAGGGGGACCGGCGCGGGCGCGGCGGTGGGCAGGGGTGCAGTATCGGCACCGGCACGCGGCGCGGGGCCGGTGCCGGGGGCGTGCTGTGCGCCGGTCGCGTCGAGCTTGGCCGCCATCGACCGGAACCCATGTTCGGTCAGGAACGCGTGCAGCGGCGCGGGCGGGATGCCGTCGAGTTTCAGATCGTCGAGCGCGTCGGGCAGGTCGATGTCGCGTTTCAGTTCGACCAGCACCCGGCTCAGCCGCGCCTTGCCCTCAAATTCGATCAGATTGTCGCGCAGCTTGCCGGGTTTCATGCCCTCGGCAGCGGCGAGCACGGCATCCAGATCGCCATGTTCGACGATCAGCTTGGTCGCGGTTTTCGGGCCGACGCCGGGAACGCCGGGGATATTGTCGCTGGCATCGCCCATCAGCGCCAGCACATCGCCGACCAGATCGGGCGCGACCCCGAATTTCTCGGCCACGCCCGCCACCCCGATGCGGATATTCTTCATTGTGTCGAGCATGTCGACGCGCGGACCATGGCCGGTTGGCTGGCGGATCAGCTGCATCAGATCCTTGTCGCTCGACACGATGGTGACGTCCCACCCGGCGGCAACCGCGGCCTCGGTGTAGGTCGCAATGATGTCGTCGGCCTCAAACCCCATCATTTCGATGCAGGGCAGCGAAAAGGCGCGGGTCGCGTCGCGGATCAGCGGGAATTGCGGCACCAGATCTTCGGGTGCGGGTGGCCGGTGCGCCTTATAATCGGGATAGATGTCGTTGCGGAACGACTTGCCCGACGCATCCAGGATGACCGCCAGATGCGTCGGCCCGTCGGCTTCGTGGAGATCCTTGGCCAGTTTCCACAGCATCGCGGTATAGCCATAGACCGCGCCGACCGGCACGCCGCGCGGGTTGGTCAGCGGCGGCAACCGGTGATAGGCGCGAAAGATGAAGGCCGACCCGTCGACGAGATAGAGGTGGTTGCGGACGCGATTCTGTTCACTCATCCCCGCGCTGTAGCGGTTGCGGTGCGCGGGGGAAAGCGGCGGCGCCCGACTTTACCAGCGGATCAGCGGCGGCACGATCAACCGGCCAAGCAGCGCGCTGCCGACAACCGACAGCCCATGCCAGAAACCGATATGGCCGATGTCGTCATAAGGGCAATAGAGCGCGAGCGCGAAAATGCCGATGCTGCCCCCCGCCAGCCCGGTCAGCCAGCCCGCGCGCGTCGGCGACGTCGGTGCGCCGCGCCGCAGCCACAGTGTCAGCGCCGCCGCCGACATCGTGCCGAGCAGGACGCCGGTATAGAGGCAGTGGCCACCCTCGCCATCGACCCCGGCCGTTCCGGTGTTTGCATAAAATTGCGCACTGGTGACCAATGTGCCGATCGGCAGCACAGCCGCCATCGCCGCCGCCCACCCCCAGCCGGAGGGCGAATTGCCGACATGCGGGCGGCTCATCTGGATCACCGCGACGCTGGCGGCGATCGCCAGCAGCAGCGTCAGGCCGAGCGACATGACATAGACCGGGTTGAGATAACCGCTGAACAGGTCGCTCCGCAGCCCCAGCGTGCGCGCTGACACGAATATGGTGAGCAGCGCGGCGGCACCCGTCAGCAGCATGCCATTGGCAAAGCGCATCGGCCGTACCGGGTTAAGGTCGGCCACCAGGCCGTCGATCAGGGCGCTGGCGATCGGGGGGTTCTGTGTATCGTTCGTCATGTCAATCTTTCTCGATCATCGCGGCCAGACGTTTCAGTCCGCGGTGGATATTCACTTTGATCAGCGATTCGCTCTGGCCGCATGTGGCGGCGGCTTCGGCAACCGACAGGCCATCGATCTTGACCAGTTCGATGGCCTTCACCTGGGCAGCGGGCAGGCCGGTAAACATTTGTTCGAGCGAAATCCGCGCGGTCACGCCGGGCTCGTCCGAAAAGGATTCATAGTCACCGTCGAGCGCGACTTCGTCGGCGCGGTACGCCCGGCGCAGATGGTCGACCCAGCGATAACGCGCGATCACCGCCAACCAGGGCAGAAACGGCCGCGCGGGGTCGTAACTGGCCAGCTTGCGGTGGATCGACAACAATGTGTCCTGCACCAGGTCGTCGAGCTGGCACGGCGCGATCCGCCGCGCGAAATAGCGACGAAGCCAGGACTGGCATGCGGCCAATGCGGTGGCATAGGCCTGACGGTCACCCGTCTGCGCCATTGCCATCAGCCGTGCCAGACTGGCTTCGTCGGCCTTCATCGGCGGGCCCCCAGCACGAGGGGGGTGTCGGCTGCAAAGAGCCCGCCGCCCCGGACGATCAGCACCAGTGCGAGTGCGACCCAGAGGGAATGCACCGGCCACCATGCGTCGGGGTAGACAAATATCTGGATGACCAGTGTCATCCCCAGCAATCCCAGCGCCGACAGCCGGGTGAACAGGCCGATCACCAGCAGCAGGGGAAACAGATGCTCGGCAACCGTGGCCGACACCGCGGCAAAATCGGTCGGCAACGGCACCCCGGCATATTCGGTGCGGAACAGTTCATACGTCAGGTCGCTGATGTGCCAGCCGCTGTCGTCCAGTTTGGACTGGCCCGACCGCCAGAATATACCCGCCAGCGCGACGCGGACGAACAACAGCATCAACCCCTCCATGACTCGGCCCGAAAGCCGCGCCACGACGGCGTCATACAGGTTCAGGATCGACCGCATCGGTTCAGCCGGCCTTGGGCTTCAGCGAACCATTGCCCCGGGGGGTGCGGATGTTGGCGCACGTCCCCTTGGCGACGAGCTTCCAGGCATTGCCCTGATAGTCGCGGGTCGAAGTGCCGGCGCAGCTGGTGCCCGGACCGGCGGCGCAATCATTCTTGCCGGCCTTGGACACGCCATAGCATTTTTCGGTTGCAGCCTTGGCGCCCTCGGCGGCGGCGGCATTGACCGCGACCGCGCCGACG
>JBEGPL010000352.1:0-5711 GCA_041181445.1 Pseudomonadota bacterium | reverse complement strand
AAGAAGCCGTCGAGGCCGTCAGCCTCGGCCAAAATGCCGGGCCCGGTGCGGACCCAGCCTTGCGCGGCGGGGGCGATACCGACGGGCAGTTCGGCGGCGGCCACAGGGTCGATGGCCCAGTCGGTGTTGGCGGCCAGAAACGCTGCGATCTGATCCTCACCCTCGGCGCGTTCCAGACTGCACACGGCGTAAACCAATGTGCCGCCGGGCTGCACCCATCCCGCCGCGCGCGCCAGCATCTGTGCCTGTAGCGCGGCGAGTTCGACGATGATGCGGTCGCCGACGCGGTGGACAACATCGGGGTGGCGGCGGAAAATGCCGGTGGCGCTGCACGGGGCGTCGAGCAACACAGCATCAAAGGGGTATTCGGGGACCCAATGGCGCACATCGGCGGCGACACATTCAGCGGACAAGTGGGTGCGCGCCAGATTTGCGCGCAGCCGCTCGATCCGTTTGGCGCTGCTGTCGATGGCGGTGACGCGCCACCCGGCGGCGGCGAGTTGCATCGTCTTGCCGCCGGGCGCGGCGCACAGGTCGAGGATATGACGGCCACCGCCCGCACCGAACAGCCGCGCGGGGATCGACGCCGCCAGATCCTGCACCCACCATCCACCATCGGCAAAGCCCGGCAGCGCACCGACGTCGCCCGCGCGGGCAAGGCGGCGGTGGCGCGGGGCCAGGCTGACCCCGTCGGCAAAGGCGTCGGCAGCGGCATCTTTGGTGAAGCTGATGTCGAGCGGCGGCGGCACGGCCCACGCCGCGCTGGCGGCGCTGACAAAATCGTCGCCCCATTGCGCGGCCCAGCGCGCCGCACATTCGCCGGGCAGCGCGGGACAGGCGGGCAGGGTCACGCCGTCGCGCTGCGCCCGCGACAGCAATGCATGGGCCAGCCGGCGCGGTCCGCCCTGGAGCAGGTCGAGCGTGGTCGCGACTACGGCATGTCCCGGAATCCCCAGCGACAGCAATTGCACGAGTGCGAGGCGGAGCACCGCGCGCACCTTGGCATCATCGGCCAGTGGCAACGGCGTCATCGCGTCGATCGCGGCGTCGAGCGCGACCTGATGGCGGAATGATTCCGCGGCGATCGCAATTGCCAGCGCGCGGTCGGGCGGGGCGAGCCCCTGCACCGCGCCATGGCTGGCCTGATCCATCGGTTCGCCGCGGCGGTGGACAGCGTCGACAATGCGCAGCGCCGCCCGCCGCGCGCCGACGCCGACGGTGTCACCGCTGGCGCTGGCGGGACGGGGCCGACGCGTGCTGCGGGGCGGGGGCGGTGGGGGCATCATGGTCCTTTTGCGGAGCAGCAGGCTTGCGCCCTGCTGGGCAAAGGCCATAGGGTGCGCGGCAGCAAGCAACAAGGCAGGAAGCGACGATGACAAAGACCGGCGCGGACACAATCGGCGGCACGCCGCGCGCGACGCAGCGGCCCGCGCATGTCCAAGCCCCCGCGCATTGGCAGGCCAGCGCGCCGCCGCTGCCCGCTGCTCCGGCGACAGAGGCCGACGCGGCGCAGCCCGGTGGGCGCAATCCGGTGCGCTATGGCGACTGGGAATATAAGGGGCTGGCGATCGATTTCTGATCGCTTTGCCCCGATCGTTTACCCTAGTGGGTTCATCCGGCCCAAAATCCGTGCTTTGTCGACAAACTGGTGCTTGAGCGCCGCGACAAAGTGCAGGATCACCAATATCAGCATGGCTTTGCCCATCACTTCATGCGCTTCGTGCATCGCGTCCGAAATCGACTTGTTGTCGCCGATTGGCAGCACGGGCCAGCCGAACATGCCGAACATGTTGATCACCACCGGTTCGGCGCGCGCCGACATCCAGATCCAGCCCGACAGCGGCAGCGCGAGCAGCAGGACATAGAAAATGAAATGTGCGGCCTTGCCCAGCGTCTGTTGCCAACCGGGAATCGACACGGGCATCGCGGGCGGCCGGTTACGCAGCCGCCAGAAAATCCGGGCAAAGGTGAGGAGCATGATGACGATGCCAATCGTCATGTGCAGCCCCATCCACTTATACCGTTCGGGCTTCGCCAGATCCTCGGTCAGTTCGGCGATGGCGATGTTGCCGATCACCGCCAGTCCGATCAGCCAGTGGAGCCACGCCGCGCCCTTGGTGTAACGCAGCGCCGCACTGTGCGAATCGAAACTGGACATGACATTATGCTCCCGCGGTCGGCGCCTGTGTCACCTGCGGCATTTTACCCATGGCAACCTGTTGTGCGAACAATTCGCGCATCAGTTGCAACGAGAAGAGATGCGCAAAGATCAGCGGCAACATGCCGTTTTGCACCATCTTGCGCAAGACATCACCGCGCAGTTCGCGCAGCTTGGCTTCGTCGATCATCTGGAACCCGCGATAGGTGAAGGGCTGGTCCTGTTCGTTGACCTGAATCGCGACTTCGCCGTCCATCAACAGGCCCGACGATTTGAGTTCCTCCATGAATTGCGCGGTACGCAGTCCCGATTCCTCAAACGACTGGCAAAACGACAAAATGTCCTGCGTCGCTTGTGCCGGCTGGTCGCCGTCGAACAACGGCTCGCCGTCTTCAAACGCGCCGACGGCTTCGGCGGTCGGGTCGAAACACAGCGTCATTTCGTCGCTGTCGGGCTGCGCGCGCACGAACATGAACGGGTAACGGCGGATATAGGCGGGGACATAGACGGGGTTGAGCAGCTTGCCCTCGTCATCGACGAACGTGTTCATCCCCTCGTTCATCGCCATCAGCGCCAGCGGCACCGGGTTTTCGCCCTGGGTAAAGATGATCGGATAGAAGCGGCTGGCGCCGATGAACTCGTCCGACGTCAGCGGCACCGCGTGGCAATTGACCAGAAATTTGGCTTGATCGAGCGGGCGCACGCGCAGCGCGCCATGTTCCTGGCTGTTGAGCGGCACAAGATCGCCGTAAAACAAGGGAAGGTTGGGGTTGGTCGGCGCGGTCGCCATGGGGATGCTCCATCGGACAAAAGGCAAAAATGCGGGTGAATCGGAAAAACCGGATTGCGCGCCTTATGGTGCCTTGTGCCCAAGTGCAAGTGCAACCATCCCGCGCTGATCAGGGGATCAATTTGCCCGGGTTGAACAGCCCCGCCGGGTCCAGCCCTGCCTTGATCCCGCGCAGCATCGCGATGCGCGCATCGTCGGACAATTCGGCCAGATAGGCGCGCTTCGACTGGCCGATGCCATGTTCGGCCGAAATCGACCCGCCCATCGCGGTGACCATGCGGTAAATGCTGAGGCTGACCGCGTCGCCGTGGACGCCGATCCAGGCCGCGCCGTCGGCATCGGCGGGCGGTTGGACATGGTGGTGGACATTGCCGTCGCCCAGATGGCCGAACGATGCAACGCGGACGCCGGGGAATGCGTGCGCCAGGTCGGCGGCGCTGGCGGCGATGAAGGCGGGCATGGCGGCAACGGGCACGCTGACATCATGCTGGAGCGCGGGACCGGCGGCGCGCTCGGCCTCTGATATGCTGTCGCGCATTTTCCAAAACATATCCGCCTCGCTGTCGTTCTTGGCGATGACCGCGTCGGACAGCAGTTCGCGGTCAAGCGCGGCGGAAAGCGAGGCGGTGCAGGCGGCCTGAACGTCTGTGTCGCCGCTGTCGACCATTTCGATGAGCACCTGCCACGGCGGTGCCCCGGCCAGCGGCGTGCGGGTGCCCGGGATGTGCTTGACGACTTTGGCGACGCAGCTTTCGGGCATCAGTTCAAAGCCTTCGAGTGCGGCGCCGTGGCGATCTTCCAGAAAACGGAGCAGGTCGAGCGCGGCGTCGGGGCTGGCGACGCCAATCCACGCCGCCGCCCGCGCGGTGATCGCGGGGACCAGCATCAGCGTGGCAGCGGTGACGAGCCCCAGCGTGCCTTCGGCGCCGGTCAGCACATGTTTCAGATCATAGCCGCGATTGTCCTTTTTCAGCGGCGCGAGCCCGTGAAAAATCTGGCCGTCGGGCAGCACCGCCTCGATCCCGGCGATCAGTGCGCGCATCGTGCCGTGGCGCAGCACCTGGGTGCCGCCGGCATTGGTCGAGATCAACCCGCCGATGGTCGCGCTGCCCTTGCCGCCCAGCGTCAGGGGGAAGCGCATGCCCGCTGCCGCGACCGCGTCGTGCAACGTCGCCAATATCACCCCCGCCTCAGCCACCACAGTGCGGGCCGCGGAATCAAGGGCGCGGATGCGATTCATCCGCCGCGTGCTGAGCAGGATCGCGGCGCCGCTGGCGTCGGGGGTCGCGCCGCCGACCATGCCGCTGTTGCCGCCCTGCGGGACGATGGCGACGCCGGCGCGGGCACAGGCGGTGATCGCCGCCGCCGCTTCGCCGGTGGTGGCGGGGGACAGCATCGCCGCCGCCGCGCCATGATAACGCCCGCGCCAGTCGGTCAGCCACGGCGCCAGTGTGTCGGGGTCGCGGCTGAACCCTTTGGGGCCGCACAGCGCCGCCAGTTCGGCAAGCAGGGTTTCGGTCGGGGCTTGTGTCATCGCGCCTTCTGGTTAGGACGGTCGGCAGGGTATGGCAACGGGGCGGGGCTGCGGGGGCAGAGCGGGGGCGGTTCATCCTTCATTCAATCCGCCGTGCTAGCAAGGCCTTCTACTGCCACAGGAAAGCGGGATCGAAGCGGTGAGCGGACTATTGTCCATGGCGATGTTGATGACGGGGGCGGCGGCCTCCGGGTCCGTTGCCGCGCCGGTCGCGTTGCAATCGGCGCCCGAATTTGTGACATTGATCCCCATGCCGCAGGGCATGGAGGTGGTGCATTTTCAGATCGTGATCGAGGAACGGCTGATCATCCGCGTGCCCGCGCGCCGGTCGTCGCTCACCAGCTTTTCGGCGAGCGAACAGAGCAAGCCACGCGCACCCGAACCGCTGCTGGTCTGGAAAAAGACCGGCGGACCGAAATGTCTGCCTATGCGCCAGATCATGGGCGTGCTGACCGCCGAACGCGACAGCATCGACATTGTCACCCGCGAACAGCAACGTTTCCGTGCCGAACTGAACCGCGGGTGCCGCGCGCTCGATTTCTATTCGGGTTTCTATATGCAGCCGACCAAGGACGGCCAGCTGTGCCGCGATCGCGACGACATCCACGCCCGGTCCGGCGCGAAATGCCAGGTCGACAAATTCTCGCTGATGGTGCCCACCCGCCGCAAGGATTGAGCGGTGCTGCTCTAGCAATCGCGCCGCGCCGCGCCTATGTTAGGTTGCACAGAGAAACCGACGACGGGATATGCGCGATGATCGCACGGCTGATGGCAACGCTCGACAGTATCAAGGCGCGCGACCCGGCACCGCGTTCGCGCGCGGAAATTCTGCTCTATCCCGGATTATGGGCGGTCGGCATGCACCGCATCGCGCACCGATTGTTCCGCTGGCGGCTGTTTTTTCTGGCGCGCGTGGTCAACCATCTGTCGCGCTGGTTCACCGCAATCGACATTCATCCCGGCGCGTCGATTGGCCGCCACCTGTTCATCGACCATGGCTTTACCGTGATCGGTGAGACGGCGGAAATTGGCGACAATGTGACGATTTACCAATGCGTAACGCTGGGCGGGACCGATCCCGCCAACGGCATCGGCGGCAAACGCCACCCGACGTTGATGGACGGTGTCATCGTCGGGTCGGGCGCGCAGATTTTGGGACCTGTTACGGTCGGCCAGCGCGCGCGCGTCGGGGCCAACGCGGTTGTGACGCGCGACGTGCCAGAGGGCGC
>JBEGPL010000351.1:0-5978 GCA_041181445.1 Pseudomonadota bacterium | reverse complement strand
TTGGCGCGCTTCAGTGCCTCGCGCAGCTCAGCCTCCAGCGAGCGCTGGTTGCGCGCCGCCGCTTCGCGATAATCGGCGAGCAGGGCATCATCGATGTTGCGGATCAAAGCTTGCGCCATGCGCCGATGCTATCATAGTGATAGCATGGGTTCAAGGCTTCGACGCAAACCCCCGTTCACCCCTTTTTCAAATGCCGCCGTCCGAGCAGTTCGGCGATCTGCACCGCGTTCAGCGCCGCGCCCTTGCGCAGATTGTCGGACACGACCCACAACGCCAGCCCGTTTTCGACGGTGCTGTCTTCGCGCACGCGGCTGACGTAAGTGGCATAGTCGCCGACGCATTCGACCGGGGTCGCGTAACCGCCGTCTTCGCGCTTGTCGATCAGCATCACGCCGGGGGCTTCGCGCAGCAATTTCTGGGCATCATCGGCGCTGAGCTCGCGCGCCATCTCGATGGTGATCGCCTCGCTATGACCAACGAACACCGGCACGCGGACACAGGTCGCGATCACCTTGATCTTGGGGTCCATGATCTTCTTCGTCTCGACGACCATCTTCCATTCTTCCTTGGTCGAACCGTCGTCGAGGAAGCTGTCGATGTGCGGGATGACGTTGAACGCGATCTGTTTGGTGAACAGTTGCACATCCTTTTCGTCGCCGACGAAAATCTGGCGTGTCTGGTTCCACAGCTCGTCCATGCCCGCCTTGCCCGCGCCCGACACCGATTGATAGGTCGACACGACAATGCGCGTGATCGTGGCGGCGTCGTGGATCGGTTTCAGCGCGACCATCATCTGCGCGGTCGAACAATTGGGGTTGGCGATGATGTTGCGCTTTGTATAGCCGTCGATGGCGTCGGGGTTCACTTCGGGCACAATCAACGGCACGTCGGGATCCATGCGGTACAACGAACTGTTGTCGATGACGACACAGCCCGCCTTGGCCGCGATCGGCGCGTGGATCTTGGTCGCGGCGGACCCGATAGCGAAAATCGCCATGTCCCAGCCGGTCCAGTCGAACGTCTCGATATTCTGGACCTTGATGCTTTTTCCGGTGTCGCCAATCTCGACCATCTCACCCTGGCTGCGCGACGACGCAACGGCGGCGATTTCGTCATAGGGAAAGGCGCGTTCGGCCAAAATGGCGAGCACTTCGCGCCCGACATTGCCGGTTGCACCGGCGACGACGATCCGATAACCCATTTCAAGTTCCTTCGCGGACAAGACTCCGGCGGCGTCCTTAGCGTTTCAGGCCGCAAAGTCCACCGTCGCGAATCTTCACCCCGCGAAAGTCCGGCTTATCGCTTCATCGGCTGGCGTTTCCAGTGCGACAGCGAACGCCACACCCATTCGAGCGGCCCCATGCGATACATCCGCAGCCACAGATTGGCGAAGACCAGCTGCGCCGCCGCGATGGCGATCACGATCAGCGCCTGATCGGCCCAGGCAAAGCGGCCATAAAGATTGAACCCGAACGGTGCGAACAACACCCACATCGTCACGAACGACTGCATCAAATAGAGCGAAAAGGCCATTCGCCCCGCCGCCTTGAACGGTGACAACAGCCACGCCCCGGCGCGCGTGCGCACCGCCCAGTTGACCATGGCGATATGGCCAACCGAAACCAATATGCGCGAGAATTCCATCGTGAACCAACCCGTCTTGGGGATCGGCGAAAAGCTGAGAATTTCGGACACCCACATTGCGCGCATTCCGAAACCGGCGGCATAACAGGCCAGCATCAGCAGCAAATAGGCCCGCTTGGTGCGTTCGCCCTGCACCACCCCCCATTTGAATAGCGCGAGGCCGATCAGCATCGTGAAAAAGGCTTCGGCGACCCACAACGGCAGCAACCCTTTGCCCCAGAAGGTGAAGTTCACGCCCGCCGCCCCGGCAAAATAGGTGCCGACCGAACCGCTGCGCCACTTCGCTTCCTCGGCCATCAGCTTTTTGGTTTCCTTGTCGGGTCCTTCCTTGACCTTGGCCAGTTTCTCATTCCACTTCTTTTGCGCTTCCGCCTCGTCCTTGGTCAGCGCTGTCCCGGCCGCAACCTTGGCATCGGCGACGGTGGCGGTTGCGATCAACTGCGTCCGGCTGACATATTCGGTCACCCCGCCGACGCTCATGAAAATCGGATAGAGCAGGCCAATGATCAGCAACGTCCGCGCCTTGAGCAGGCGGAACGGAAACAACAGCAGCGCCGCGAGGCCATAGGTCAGCAAAATGTCACCGAACCACAGCAGCACCAGCGCGTTGATCAGCCCAAAGAAGCACAGCCACATGTTGCGGCGGATCCAAAGGTCGGCAATCGCCACCGGACCGTCGGGCTTCATCGCGCGCGCCGCGAGCAGCATCAGCCCCGCACCGAACAAAATCTCCAGCATCCCGCGCTGGGTGCCTTCGAGCACGATTTGCGTCGTGATCCATGTCCATTGATCGGCGCTGGTCCAGCCATGAACACGCGGGTCACCGCCAAAAAATTGCCACAGCGACTGCGCCATCGCGGGCATGTTCATGAACAATATCCCCAAAATGGCGATCCCGCGCATGATGTCGATATTGTCGATACGGCTTTTCTCGGCGACCGGCGCAAGCGCAAAACTTGCGGCCCCAGATTCATTGTCCTGCATGATACCCCCCTGCGCGCGCGACCCATCTGACGTGGATTATGCGCCGCAGGCTAACACCAAAATGGACGAAGGCAAGCCAGATGCAAAAAGGGCCGGGATTGCCCCCGGCCCTTCATTGTTTGCGCAAACGTCCCGGTCATTCCCGGGGCGAACGACCGCTTATTCAGCCGCCGTCTTGTCGCGGTTGTCGCGGCGTTCGGCGATACGCGCCGATTTGCCGGTGCGGCCGCGCAGATAATAGAGTTTCGCACGGCGCACGGCGCCCTTGCGGATCACGGTGATGCTGTCGATGTTGGGCGAATAGAGCGGGAAAACGCGCTCCACACCTTCGCCGAACGACATTTTGCGTACGGTGAAGTTTGAACCCATGCCCTTGTTCGAACGCGCGATGCACACGCCTTCGAAATTCTGGACGCGGGTGCGTTCGCCTTCGACCACCTTCACGCCGACTTTCAACGTGTCGCCGGGGCGGAAATCGGGAAGCGCCTTCGCCGCTTTGGCGATTTCTTCGGCTTCGATCGTCTGGATGAGGTTCATGCCTCTATTCCTTCTTCTGTTGCCGCGCGCCAGAGGCAGGTCGGGCCCGAGCATCCTCATGACGCTCCCAAAGGTCCGGCCTGCGTAACCGAGTGTCATCCTCTGCCATGCGTTTCCGCCAGGCAGCGATGTTCGCATGATCCCCCGATCGCAGCACTTCGGGGATCGTGCGCCCTTCCCATGTGACGGGCCGGGTATAGTGCGGATATTCGATCAAACCGTCCTCGAACGACTCATCATCCCCACTGGAAGCCGCGCCCATTACGCCGGGAAGCAGCCGAATGCAAGCATCGAGCAGCATCAGCGCGCCAACCTCGCCGCCCGACAAGATGATGTCGCCCATGCTGACCTGTTCGATGTCCGGGCGCGCGTCGAACAGCCGCTCGTCAAACCCCTCAAACCGGCCGCACAATATGATGACGCCGGGGCCGCCGGCCAGCGCACGCACCCGCGCCTGCGTGATCGGCGTCCCGCGCGGCGTCATGGCGACGATGGGGAGGCCGGGGTGCGCCGCCGCTGCGCTGTCCACCGCCGCCGCGAGCACATCGGCGCGCAGCACCATCCCCGCGCCGCCGCCCGCGGGCGTGTCATCGACCGTCTTATGCTTGTCGGTGGCAAAATCGCGGATCTGCACCGGCGCGCAATCCCAGATGCCGCCCGCCAGCGCGCGCCCCGCCATGCTGTGGCCGAGCGGCCCGGGGAACATGTCGGGATAGAGGGTGAGCGGGATAGCGGTGAAGGTCATGGCGCTTAAATCGTCCAATTCTCAACCTTCAGCCCCGACACGTCAGCAAAATCCTTACCATTGCTGGTGACCAGCGTCAGGCCCTGCGCAAGCGCCTGAATGCCAATCAGACGGTCAAAGCTCTTCCGCTTGACGCCAATCCCGCGCACAACCTCGCCATACACGGCAGCGGCCTTCTCATCGAACGGCACGACAACGACCCCTGCCACGAAAACCGCGAGCCTTCTGCGATCAGCTTCGGGGTCAGTCGAGGTTTTGTTGCCGACCATCAGTTCGGCAATAGTGATTGTCGAAACGGCTAACCGTCCAAACTCCGCATCGATGCGGCGCATGACCTTTTCACTGCGCGCATCAAGGAAGTCGATACAGGCATTCGTATCGAGGAGATACACTCAGGCTGCCTTGGTTTCGTTCGGATCAAGATCCCACGACCGGTCGTCCTGATCGATATCGCCGCGACCCTCTTTCATGAAGCCGGGCGACATGCTGCCGTACAGACTCATGAACACAGCCTTCGCATCGCTCTTTTTCCACATGGAAAAGTGCCCGTCGTCATGCGGCACGATCACCAACTCTTCACCTTCGACAAAACCCGCCGCCTTGGGCAGTCGCAGCGCAATTGAATTGCCGGATTTGAAGGTCTTGGCTTTCCATTCCCGCGTCATGGCGATCTCCGTATATATTGAATGTATATACTAGGCCGCAAAAGCCGCGTCAATCACCGCGCGCGCGCCATCCCATTCGGGCACAGCGTCGACATTCATCGGCACCATGAAGCGCGCGGGTTTTTTGTTCGCTTCCGCAGGGCGCTCGATTTCCAGCACGTCACCCGCGCCGAAATTATCGATGGCGACGATATGGCCGAGCGCCTCGCCGTCCGTCGAAACGCACGGCAGCCCGATCAAATCATGATGATAATATTCGCCCTCGCCCAGCGGCGGCAGCGCACTGCGCGGCACGCTCAGCACTGTCCCGCGCAACGCCTCGGCGGCTTCGCGGGTCGTGACCTCCGCAAAGCGCGCGACCGCGCCCTGATTGGCGGTGCGAATGCTGGCGAGCGTCAATATGCGCCCGCCCGCACTGAACGCGCCATAGCGTTTCAGGCCGTCGGCATCGTCACCGAACAATTTCAGCCGCACCTCACCCCGCACGCCGTGCGCGCCCGCAATGGCGGCCAGCGTGACGGGGTGATCGGTGGCGGCCAAGGCTTAGCCTTCGGCCTTTTCTTCGCCAGCTTCGGCGGCCGGGGCTTCGTCGGCAGCCGCAGCTTCGGGGGCCGCATCACCCAAAACGGCGATTTCGGCGGCTTCTTCGGCAGCCTTTTCGACGGCTTCGACTTCGGCTTCGACCTGTTCGGCGACAGCGGCTTCTTCGGCAGCTTCTTCCGCGACTTCCGCTGCTTCGGCGGCAGCTTCTTCGGCCTGCGCTTCTTCGGCGGTTTCGGCGGCCGGGGCGGCTTCGGTCACGGCCTCGGCGGCGACGTCCTCAACCACGTCTTCGACCACCGGTTCGGGGGCCGGAGCCGCCGCAGCGGCAGCCGCGGCTTCTTCGGCCTCGACCAGCTTGGCGGCCTTGTCTTCGGCGCGGTCCTTGGCCTTCTGGCCCGGGACAGCCTTGTTCGGGTTGCTGCGCGCGGCGCGTTCGGCGACGCCCGCCGCATCGAGGAAGCGCGCGACGCGGTCGGTCGGCTGCGCGCCAACACCCAGCCAATATTTGGCGCGGTCGGTGTCGAGCTTCACGCGTTCGGGATTATCCTTGGCGAGCAGCGGGTTATAGCTGCCGATCCGCTCAATAAAGCGGCCGTCACGCGGCGCGCGCGCATCGGCAACGACGATCTTGTAATAAGGGCGCTTTTTCGAACCGCCGCGCGACAAACGAATAGAGGTAGCCATCTTTCTTCCTTTTCAATGTTCAAATATATGTGTGGAAACCAAAGTCATTTTTTCTTGTTGAGTAAATTCGCGAGGTCAGGGGGCAGCCCGCCGCCGCCCAGTCCGCCACCGAGACCGGGCATGCCGGGAATACCGCCGCCGCGCCCGAACAAAGCGCCGAGACCCTTCAACCCGCC
>JBEGPL010000350.1:0-7775 GCA_041181445.1 Pseudomonadota bacterium | reverse complement strand
CCGCATTCCTGCTCGACCAGATCAGCAAATATCTGGTCGTCGTCCCGCTCAGCCTGGAATCGAAGCCGCTGGGGATGGTTGAAATCACCAGCTTTTTCAACCTGACATGGGCGGAAAACTGCGGCATTTCGATGAATATGCTGGGCGAATGCAGCGACACGATGCGCTGGGGGCTGGTCGCGGTCACCGGCGCGGTCGCCATCGCGGTGATCGTGTGGATGTGGCGCGAACGCGCGCGCGGCGACGTGCTGGCGCTGGCGATGATCGCGGGCGGCGCGCTGGGCAATATCGTCGACCGGGTGCGCTATGGCTATGTCGTCGATTTTGCCGATTTGCATATCGGCGATTTCCGCCCCTTCCTGATTTTCAACGTCGCCGATGCGTGTATCAGCATTGGCGTGCTCTTACTGGTTGCGCGCGCGCTGCTCTTGCGCGAAAAGGCACCCATAAATGACGGCGCGGGCGATGCGCCGATTGTCACCAACAGGGGCGACCAGGAGTGAAGACCAACATGAAGCCTATTTCGACCCTTGCCACCGCCCTTGTGCTGACCGCGACGCTGTCGGCGTGCGGCTCAACCAGCATTTTCGGCCGCGACCGGCCCGACGAAATGGCCGTCCAGCGGCAGGCCCCGCTGGTCATCCCGCCCGATTTCGCGCTGAGCCCGCCCGCCCCCGGCGCGCCACGCCCCGGCACCGAATCGACCGCAGAACAAACGCTGCGCGCACTTTTCGGCGGCCCCGCGCCGCGTAGCGCGAGCGAAGCGGCGGTGATCGGCAGCGCGGGCGGCCCACGCTCCGACCCCGGCATCCGCTCGACCGTCGGCAGCCCCGACACCAATGTCGTCGACAAGGGGCTGGTCACCCGCGACATCGTCGCCGCCCCCGAAGGCGACGGGGCAGAGGCGAGCGCCGCGATTCCGGGCTGAGGCGGATCAATGCCAATGTGAGGAACGGGGCGGCTGCGGTCGTCCCTTTTCTTATGCGAGCGCCGCAAACGGGTTGATGATGGTCAGCCGTCCTTCGACCACCATGCCATCTTGCATATCCTCGCTATACAGCGTTGTGCAACCTGCACCCAGCGCCGCCGCCACGATCAGCGCGTCATAAAATGAAAGCTGATAGCGTTCGGCAATCGCCCGCGCGTCATGGTGCGCGGAAAGGTCGATCGCGCGCGGTTCGCCGCACAGCGTGGTGATATGATCCACCGCCTGCGCAATCTCTTCCCATGAAAAGTCCAGCTTGCGCACCGCCACATTGGTGAATTCGTTGAGATTCTGGACAGTGATGACCCCGCCCGCCGCCATCAGCGCGCGGGCAATGTCGGCCTTTACCCCGGTCGCAAAGGCGTAAATGATGATATTCGTGTCAAACGCAGGCGTCACCGCGCGTTGGCAGCATCGCGGTCAAAATGAAAGCCGGGGGGCAGCGGCCGCGCCAGTCCGCGCAGACCGGCCAGCGCCGCCGCGCGCCGCTGCCCTTCGCTGATCACCGCGACGCGTGCGTCGTCGAGCGCGCACAGATCGATAGTATCGCCTTCCTTCAGCCCGAGCGTGCGCGCGACATCGGCGGGAATCCGCACAGCCAGGCTGTTGCCCCATTTCGAAACCTGCATAAGCCGCGCTCCTTTGGATATACTTCTATCACATGTGTATCATTCGCGCGCAGGCGCGGCAAGCGCTGGATCGGGATATGGTCCTGATCCTACGCCCGAACCCCCGCGTCCTCCACGCCCGCGCTGTTGTGGCGCAGCGCTTTCAGCACGGTATCGACGATTTGCGGGGCGTTCAGCCCGGCGTCGTCATATTGTTTGGTTGGATTATCATGTTCCTGAAACGCATCAGGAAGCCGCATCGTGCGCAGTTTCAGCCCGCCGTCGATCAGCCCGCTGTCGCTGGCCAGCGTGAGCACATGCGCGCCCAGCCCGCCGATGCTGCCTTCCTCCACCGTCACGCACACGTCGTGGCTGGCGAGCGCGCGGCGGATCAGTTCCTCGTCGAGCGGTTTGGCAAAGCGCAGGTCGATCACGCTGGTCGACAGGCCCTTGGCTTCGAGCACATCGGCGGCCTTCACCGCCTCGGCCAGCCGCGTGCCGAGCGACAGGATCGCGACCGTCTTGCCCTCGCGAACCACCCGGCCCTTGCCGATTTCCAGCCGTTCGGGAACGTCGGGCAATGCCACCCCGGTGCCGTTGCCGCGCGGATAGCGGAACGCAATAGGGCCGTCGTCGTAAAGCGCGGCGGTGTAGGTCATATGGACCAGTTCGGCCTCGTCCGCCGCCGCCATCACGACGAAATTGGGCAGGGTCGTAAGGTAGGTGATGTCGAACGACCCCGCGTGCGTCGACCCGTCCGCCCCGACCAGCCCGGCGCGGTCGATGGCAAAGCGCACCGGCAGATTCTGGATCGCCACATCGTGGACAACCTGATCATAGGCGCGCTGGAGGAAGGTTGAGTAAATCGCGGCAAAGGGCCGCATCCCTTGCGCGGCCAGCCCCGCCGCGAACGTCACCGCATGTTGTTCGGCGATGCCGACGTCAAAGCTGCGGTCGGGGTGCGCCGCGGCAAATTTGTCGACGCCGGTGCCGCCCGGCATTGCGGCGGTGATCGCCACGATGCGCGGGTCGCTGTCGGCAATTTTGGCCAGCGTCTGGCCAAATACATTCTGGTACGACGGCGGCCCCGGCGGCGCCTTTGCCTGCACGCCGGTGACCACGTCGAATTTTTGCACGCCATGATATTTGTCGGCGCTGGCCTCCGCCGGGGCATAGCCCTTGCCCTTTTGCGTGACGACATGGATCAGGCAGGGGCCTTCTGCCGCGTCGCGGACATTTTCCAGCACGGGGATCAGATGGTCCATATTATGCCCGTCGATCGGCCCGACATAATAGAAACCCAGTTCCTCAAACAACGTCCCGCCCATCGCCATGCCGCGCGCGAATTCGTCGGTCTTGCGCGCCGCAATGTGCAGCGGTTCGGGCAACTTGCGCGACAGGCGGCGGGCGACTTCGCGCAGTTCGAGGAAAGGACGCGACGACACCAGCCGCGCCAGATAGGCCGAAAGCCCGCCGACCGGCGGCGCAATCGACATGTCATTGTCGTTGAGGATGACGATCAGCCGGTTGCCCGCCGCCTTGGCATTGTTCATCGCCTCATACGCCATGCCCGCCGACATCGACCCGTCGCCGATCACCGCGATGGCGCGGCCGGGCTGGCCGTTCAGCTTGTTGGCGATGGCGAAACCCAGCGCTGCGCTGATCGAGGTCGAGCTGTGCGCCGCGCCGAACGGATCATATTCGCTCTCGCTGCGCTTGGTAAAGCCCGACAGGCCGCCGCCGGTGCGCAATGTGCGGATGCGGTCGCGGCGCCCCGTGAGAATCTTGTGCGGATAACATTGATGGCCGACGTCCCACACCAGCCGGTCGCGCGGCGTGTCGAACACATAATGGATCGCGGCGGTCAGTTCGACCACGCCCAGCCCGCTGCCCAGATGACCGCCAGTGACGCCGACGGCGCTGATCATTTCGGCGCGCAGTTCGTCGGCCAAGGGGCGGAGCTGATCGGGGCGGAGCTTGCGCAGGTCGGCGGGAACATCCACCGTGTCGAGCAAGGGTGTGGGCGGACGATCGGAGAATGTAGCATTCATGGTGGCCGACATTTACCGGTAACCATTGATACTGTCGAACGAAAAGGGCGCGGGTCGTGCCGGGTGCCGGATCAGCCGCGCGCGCCGCCTTTGCCGTCCTCCGGCGCATCGGCGTCGGCGCCCGGGTCGGCGAGGATGCCGTCCGCCGAATCGCCGGGCGGCGTTGCCGTCGCGATCTGTGCATAAAGGCCGCGCACCATCAGTTCGGTCACGACCAGCATCGCGCCAACCGCGCCAACCGTCAACGCCGCCGCGACGACGGCGGGGTCGGGCCACCCCGCCAGCCAGCCCTGCCGCCGCGCGAGCGCCAACAGCATCGCCAGCACCATCATTGCATAACCGATAATACGGGCTCGGGCGGGAAGGCGCTCCATGATGGCTGCTGTGCCGTGGCCGGCGGCGCGCGGCAACCCCCTTCCACCTTGCGCTGGACAGCGAAAGGCTGTCGGGGCAAAGTGTCGGGCAGACAATGAAGGGGGAGAATGGCCATGGCCCGGATCGCGCGGATCACCTTGCTTGCGGTAACATGCGCCGCGCTGTCCGGTCTGGCACTGGCGCAGGGCGTTCCCGCGCCGCACGCTGCACCGGCAAAGCCCGCGCGCGAATATTCGCCCAATCTGGGCCGCGACTATCCCGACCGGGTGTTTTTCGGCGATACCCATTTGCACACCAGTTACAGCGTCGACGCCGGCATGGTCGGCGCACGGCTGGGCCCCGATGAAGCCTATCGTTTTGCGCGCGGCGAAACGGTCACAGCGTCGCTGGGCCACAAGGCCCGATTGCGCCGTCCGCTCGATTTTCTGGTCGTCGCCGACCATGCCGAATCGATGGGCCTGGCGCCATTGGTCGTGTCAAAGGATCCGCTGGCGGCCGCCGACCCGGTCGGGCGCCAGTTGATCGCGCTGGTCGCATCGGGCGATGTCGCGGGCGCATACCGGCTGCAGGCGCGCGAACGCAACGCCGGACGCCCCGTGCTGCATCAGGACGCGATCCGCCGTCCGGTGTGGGACCGGATCACCAGCGCCGCCGACCGTTACAACGACCCCGGCCGCTTCACCGCGTTCATCGGCTATGAATTTACATCGGCGCCCGACCGCAACAATTTGCACCGCATTGTCATGTTCCGCGACGGTGCCGACAAGGCGGGCCGCGTGCTGCCGTTTTCGGCGGTCGAATCGTCCGATCCCGAAAAGCTGTGGGACTATCTGGCCGGTTATGAGGCGAGCACCGGCGGCCGCGCGCTGGCCATCCCGCACAATGGCAATTTGTCGAACGGGTTGATGTTTGCCGAAACCGACTTTGCCGGCGCGCCGGTGACCGCCGCATATGCCGCCGCGCGCCAGCGGTGGGAGCCTTTGTACGAAGTCACCCAAATCAAGGGCGACGGCGAAACCCATCCGGCGCTGTCCACTCGCGACGAATTTGCCGATTATTACCGCTGGGACCGGGGCAATTTCGGCACCGCGCTCAAGACGCCAGACATGTTGCCGCGCGAATATGCGCGCGCCGCGCTGATGCGCGGGCTGGCGCTGGAGGCAAAGCTGGGCGTCAATCCGTTCAAGTTCGGGTTGATCGGATCGTCGGACAGCCACACCGGACTGTCAGGCACGGCCGAAGATAATTTCTATGGCAAGGTCAGCCCGATGGAGCCCGGCGGCGGCGATGTGCGATACAATGAGGCGATCATCACGCCGCTGGAAAAAATGGATGGCACCCGCCAGTTCGGGTATGAATCGCTCGCATCCGGACTGGTCGGCGTATGGGCGCGCGCCAACACGCGCGCAGAGATTTTCGACGCGATGGCCCGGCGCGAGGTTTTTGCCACCACCGGCACCCGGATGCGGCTGCGCATGTTCGCCAGTTGGGATTTCACCGCCGCCGACCGCGACAGTCCCGACCTGTCGGCCATCGCCTATGCCAGGGGGGTGCCGATGGGCAGCGACCTGGCCGGCACCGGGGCGGCGCCGACAATTCTGGTCGAAGCGATGCGCGACCCCGACGGCGCCAATCTGGACCGGATCCAGATCGTCAAAGGCTGGGTCGACGCGGCGGGGCAAACGCACGAACGCATTTTCGATGTCGCGTGGAGCGGTGCACGCAAACCGGGCCGGGGCGGCAAATTGCCCGCCGTCGGCAACACTGTGCGCGGTGCAACCTATCGCAACAGCATCGGCGCGCCGGTGCTGGCGGCGTGGTGGCGCGACCCCGACTATCGCGCCGGGCAGCGCGCGTTTTACTATGCCCGCGTGCTCGAAATCCCGACACCGACATGGCTGGCCTATGACATCGAACAAATCGGCCCGCACAGCTACCCTGCCGACGCCAAGCTGGTCCAGCAGGAACGCGCCTATGGGTCGCCGATCTGGGTCGGTGGTCGTTAGGGGCTGGCCGTCATCCGGCGGTCAATAGCAGCCCGCCATCGCCTTCGTCGACCGCGATTGTCGCGCCGTCCCTGACTTCGCCCTTCAGGATCAGGTCGGCGAGCGGGTCTTGCAGATATTTCTGCACCGCGCGTTTCAGCGGGCGGGCGCCATAAACCGGATCATAGCCGACGCGGCCGAGCCATGCGCGCGCGGCGTCGGTCAGCGTCAGCGTCACCTTGCGCGCGGCGAGCAATTTTTGCACCCGCGCGACCTGAATATCGACGATGCCGCCCATATGTTGCTGGCCCAGCCGGTGGAACAGGATGATCTCGTCGAGCCGGTTGAGGAATTCGGGGCGGAAATGCGCCCGCACCTGATCCATCACCGCGCCCTCGGCCTTTTCAACCGGGTCATCGTCGGCGAGCGCGGCGATATGCTGGCTGCCAAGGTTCGACGTCAGGATGATCAGCGTGTTGGTGAAATCGACCGTGCGGCCCTGCCCGTCGGTCAGCCGCCCGTCGTCGAGCACTTGCAGCAAGATGTTGAACACGTCGCCATGCGCCTTTTCAACCTCGTCGAACAGGATGACCTGATAAGGGCGCCGCCGCACGGCTTCGGTCAGCACGCCGCCTTCTTCATAGCCGACATAGCCCGGCGGCGCGCCGATCAGCCGCGCGACGCTGTGCTTTTCCATGAACTCGCTCATGTCGATGCGCACCATCGCGCTGTCATCGTCGAACAGGAAACCCGCCAGCGCCTTGGTCAATTCGGTCTTGCCGACACCCGTGGGGCCCAGAAACAGAAAGGACCCGAGCGGGCGGTTGGTGTCCTGCAACCCCGCGCGCGAACGCCGCACTGCGGTGGCGACCGCGCGCACGGCTTCGGCCTGACCGATGACGCGGCGGCCAATGGACTCTTCCATCGCCAGCAGCTTTTCGCGCTCACCCTCCAGCATCCGGTCGACCGGGATGCCGGTCCATTTGCTGACCACGGCGGCGATATCGTCGGCGGTGACTTCTTCGCGCAGCATGGCGTTGCCCGCCGCCGCCTGCGCATCGGAAAGCTGTTTTTCCAGCCCCGGGATCGTGCCATAGGACAGCTCGCCGGCGCGGGCGAGGTCGCCCGCGCGCTGTGCCTGGTCGAGCGCGCCGCGCGCCGCGTCGAGCGCTTCCTTGATTTTCGCCTCGGCGTGGATCTTGTCTTTCTCCGCCTGCCAGCGCTGCGTCAGCTCGGCCGATTGCTGTTCCAGATTGGCAAGGTCGGTCTGCAGCGTCGCCCGCCGGTCGCGCGACGCCTCGTCCGTTTCTTTGCCGAGTGCGGCGTCCTCGATCTTCATCTGGATAATCCGGCGGTCGAGCGCCTCGATTTCCTCGGGCTTTGATTCAACCTCCATGCGGATGCGGCTCGCCGCCTCGTCCATCAGGTCGATCGCCTTGTCGGGCAGGAAGCGGTCGGAGATATAGCGGTGCGAAAGCGTCGCCGCCGCGACAATCGCCGCATCGGTAATCCGCACGCCGTGGTGCAGCTCATATTTCTCTTTCAGCCCGCGCAGGATCGAGATCGAATCCTCGACCGTCGGCTCGCCGACAAACACCGGCTGGAACCGGCGTTGCAGCGCAGGGTCTTTTTCGACATGTTTGCGATATTCATCGAGCGTAGTCGCGCCGATGCAATGCAGTTCGCCGCGTGCCAGCGCCGGCTTGAGCATATTGCCCGCGTCGATGGCGCCTTCGGCCCTGCCCGCGCCGACCATGGTGTGCAGCTCGTC
>JBEGPL010000349.1:0-2870 GCA_041181445.1 Pseudomonadota bacterium | reverse complement strand
CGTCTTGTCGCTCGCCCATTCCTCGTTCACTTCATCATTGACGCGCGGCAGCACGCGCAGCACCTGCCGCCCGCGACTGTCGATCCGCACATTGGTGCCGACCGCGTCCATCATGTCGATTCCGAGCGTCTTTTTCAGCTCCCAAGGCCGCGCGTTGAACGCATAGGGTTTGCTGGTCAACGCGCCGACCGGGCACAGGTCGACGACATTGCCCGAAAGCTCGCTTTGCACCGCATGTTCCAGATAGCTGGTGATCTGCATACTCTCGCCGCGACCGATGGCGCCAATGTCTTCGACGCCCGCGACTTCCTCGGCAAAACGGACGCAGCGGGTGCACTGGATGCACCGCGTCATCACCGTCTTGACAATGGGGCCCATATATTTTTCGGTCACCGCGCGCTTGTTTTCATCGTAACGCGAACCGCCGCGACCATAGGCGACCGACTGGTCCTGCAAGTCGCACTCGCCGCCCTGATCACAGATCGGGCAATCGAGCGGATGGTTGATTAGCAAGAATTCCATCACGCCTTCGCGCGCTTTTTTGACCATCGGGCTGTCGGTCTTGATCACCTGCCCCTCGCCCGCCGGCAGCGCGCACGACGCCTGCGGCTTGGGCGGGCCGGGCGACACTTCGACCAGGCACATGCGGCAATTGCCCGCAATGGACAGGCGTTCGTGGTAACAGAAGCGCGGAATTTCCTTGCCCGCCAGCTCGCACGCCTGCAGCACGGTGGCCCCGGCGGGAACTTCGATTTCGATACCGTCAACGATGACCTTAGGCATGGACCGCCTCTGTCTCAAAGATATGCGCCGTCAGCATTTGACCCCCGTTTGCCATTTGCATGATCGCGGAAAAGCGGGTCCGGATCACTTGTCCGAATCCCTTGGAAACGGCGCTGTTCCAGCCCCCTTAGGCAAGTGGCGGGGGTTTGAAAAGTCGCTATTGCGCTATTCCGGCGGCTTGTTCGGCGGGTGTAGTTCTGCCATGGCTCATCGCCGCCGAATAATGGTCGTGGGGATATAGGTCGATGGACGAAAAAGTGGGCATGGACTGCCGCGTTTGCAGTGCCGCAGGCGGAAAGCGGCTGCGCACGCCCGACGCCCATTATTCACGCTGCGTGCAATGCGGCACGCTGCAAAAGCTGATGACCGAAGCGGAATATCGCGACATGGAACCGGGCTATGATCCCGGTTCGTTTCTGGCATCAAAATCCGAATCTGACATCCGTGCCTTTTTGGCGGTCGACGGGCTGCGCGCGGTCATCGAACGCGTTTGTGAGCGCCACGGCATCGACCCCGCAGGCAAGTCTTATCTCGATGTCGGCTGCGGCATGGGCGGCTATATGCTGGCCGCGCGGGATCTGGGCATGACCGTGCGCGGTTTTGAACCCAGCATCAGTCACGGCACCGTCGCGGCGGACGTATTGAAATTGCCGGTCGAACGCACTTACTATGCCAGCGACAAGGTTTTGCCCGAAAAATTCGACCTGATCATGTTGTCGCACGTGATCGAGCATATTTATGCGCCTGCCCCCTTTGTGGCGGATCTGGTTGCGGCACTGAAACCGGGCGGCGTTCTGGTCATGGTGACTCCGAATGCCGGCGCCCTCATCGCGCGGCTGGTTGGCAAGGAATGGCCGATGTTGGTGCCGGTCGACCATGTCACCATGCTGACCCCGGACGGCGTGCCCCATCTGCTGCCCCCTGGATACACAGCGGAAACCCGGACTTTTGAATATCCGTTTGAAATGCTGGCCACACTGGGCAGCGTCGCCAAACGCGCGCTGCGCGGGCGCGCCACCAACCATGCCGGGATGGCCGCAGCCGAAGCACCCCGGCTCATGCAAACGCCCTCGCTGCGCGGCCGGCTGGTGCGCGCGGCGCTGACCGTCGGGTCCGCACCGAGTTACTGGCTCGCGGGACTGTTGGACAAGCGCGCGGCGTTGGAGATTACGGTTCGGCGTGCATGAAATTCACGCCGCTGGGCATTTCGGATAATGCGGAATGCGGCGTTTCAACGTCATATGCGATTTAGTGCGATGCCATCGCCAAGCGGGCAGCCTTGACGGTGACGACACCGCCAACGGTGGGTTTAGACACTTTTGGTCCCAGCGCGGACTATGCTCTTTCCATATTCGGGAAATTGTCACTCCGCCGCCTGCCCGCAAATTTCGTCATGCTGAACTTGTTTCAGCATCCATGGCCCAGCGCCAGACCCATGCGCCACGTTGACCTCATCGGCCGACTATGGACCATGGACCGTGAAACGAGTTCAGGGTGACGGGGGAGGTCGTCTGCGCCGTTCTCAATCCTCCCCGGCACGAGGAGGATTTTCATCAGACCCTCATTCCGCCGCCTCCATCAACCCATCGCCACGATTCTCGCGAATCCGACGTTCCATCTCGGGCCGGAAATGTTTGATCAGCCCCTGGATCGGCCACGCCGCCGCGTCGCCCAATGCGCAGATCGTGTGGCCTTCGACCTGTTTGGTCACGTCGTACAGCGTGTCGATTTCGCTGATGTCGGCATCGCCGGTGCGCATCCGCTCCATCACGCGCCACATCCACCCTGTGCCTTCGCGGCACGGCGTGCACTGACCACAGCTTTCGTGCTTATAGAAATAGCTGATCCGGCTGATCGCCTGAACAATGTCGGTTGATTTATCCATGACGATGATCGCGGCGGTGCCGAGGCCTGACCCCTGTTCCTTCAGCCCGTCAAAATCCATCGGACAATCGATGATGTCCTTTGCCGGGACCAGCGGCACCGATGACCCGCCGGGAATGACCGCAAGCAGATTGTCCCACCCGCCGCGAATGCCGCCGCAATGCTTCTCAATCAGCTCGCGAAATGAAATGCTCATTTCCTCT
>JBEGPL010000348.1:0-2824 GCA_041181445.1 Pseudomonadota bacterium | reverse complement strand
TGCAGAATGTGACGTTGCTGTCGGACGCGCTGGGCAAGGGTTTCAAGCTGCGCGTGTCGACCCACGGCCTGCGTTCGGTAGAACATAATGGCGGGCTGGACAATTGGCTGGTCAAAACCGGCGACAGCCTGCTCAGCGACAAGGCGCGCAAGCTGAAAAAAGACATCACCAAGAAATTGGCGGAGAAGGCTGCGGCCTGACACACGTCATAACGGTGGTTTGAAACAGGGCGGGCCGGCGACGGCACCGCCCTTTTTCGTTGGTTTTGCGGGTCGCTGGACAAGCCCCACCCCGCAGCGACCATGCCCCGGACGCTGACCGGAGCAAGTCTCGCCTGAAGGGGAGGGGGACTTATGGCGCATAGGCAGCCTGCGGCAACCGCGCCAAATCCACGCGATATTTCAGCAGCACATTGCCCTGCCAGCTGTTGAAATTATCGTCGGAAATCAGCCACATTATGGTTTCCCCCTGTTCGCGCCCGACCACCATGCCTTCGAAATTGTCCGACAGGCCGTCCGGCCCGATGACCGCAATGGTCACCGCGCGCAGCACCGAATCGCGCCGCAGATCCGCCGGGTCGGCCAGCGCGATGGTCGAGACGAATGCCTGGCGCCCGCGCGCAAAGCCGATCCAGTCAACGCGCCGGTGCAGCAAAAGCAACCGCCCGTCGGGCAGCGTCGCTGCGTCGGTGACCTGGCCCTTGCCCTGATCATCATAAAAGAAGCGCGCCGGGGTGGATCCAGCGAGCGCAGGATCGGCGGGGAACAGCAAGGCCTCTGTCCCGCGCGTGTCGGCGTCTGCGCCTTCGGATAAAATTATGAAGCGCCCGTCGGCCAGCCGCGCCATCGCCTCTGCCCCGCGATTCGCCGACCACCGTGCCATCGCCGCAACGCGCCGCCGCGCCGTGACCGCGCCGCGCCGGTCGTCGGTGCGCCAGATCTGGCTTATGCCTTCAAAGCTGGTCCAATATGTCCCTGTCACCGCATCATAGACGACCGCTTCGGCGTCACTCAACGCTTTGCGCGCCTGCGGCTGCATGCCGGTCAATGGGCCGATGCGCGTACCCACCGCCGCGCCGCCGCGCGCTGGTAATGCGAACCGCGCCTCCATCCCCTGATCCGACACCGCCAGAAATCGTCGTTCACCGGTCAGCGCCAGCCCCGAAAACCCGCCGAATCGGCTGTTCGGGCTGGTCAGCGCCCAGGCCTCGAGCGGGTGAAGCGCGCTGCCGCGCGGCCCGATGGGCAACGCCACCGCGCGCGCGAAAATCGCCTGCCCGCCGCGCTCGGCGACGCGTTCGTGCGCGGTCCACGGCATCGGCCCGGTCAGGCACAGGAGCAACAGGGCAGCGAAGGCTTTGCGCATCGCCCCGCCTTGGCCGCAACGTGGCGGGTGCGCAACATGAACCTCAGCCAACAACCATGTTCAGCAACGGCTCAAAACCGGCGGCCTATTGGGTGGTCAACCGTTCAAAAGGAGCCCAAGCCATGAAGTCGTCCCTGACCCTGTCCATCGCCACCGCCGCGCTTGCCCTGACGGGTGTCGCAACCCCCGCCGCTGCACAGCATGATCGCGACAATGGCTATCGCTACAACGGCGGTTATACCCAATATGACAATGGCTATAGCGATTATGGCCGCGACGACCGCCGTGTCGAGCGCCGCCGTTATCGCGGTGGCCGGTGCGACAAGGGCACCGGCGGAACCATCATTGGCGCGGTCGCCGGCGGGCTGGCCGGGCGCGAGATTGCCGGACGCGGCGACAAGACCGTTGGGACAATCATTGGCGGCGCGCTGGGTGCGCTCGCGGGCCGCGCCATCGACAAGTCGAACGACGGCTGTCGGCGTTAGCGCGTGATTGTCGGGCCCCGCGCGCGCCGCGCGCCGCGGCCTATGATTTGGCCAGCCGCGCCGCCGTGTCCTTGATCAATGCGATCATGTTGGGCAAGCCCTGGGTGCGGTTCGACGAAAGCTGCGCGGTCAGGTTGAACGGCGCGAGCGCACCCGCAATGTCCAGGTCGGCGACCACGGCCGCCGGCTGGTCCTGCACCGCGCTCAGCACCAGTGCGATAATGCCTTTGGTAATCGCGGCGTTGCTGTCGGCCAGAAAATGCAGACGGCCATCGCCCTGCGCCACCGGATAGACCCAGACGCTGGCCGAACAGCCCGCGACGCGCGTTGCATCATTTTTGAGCGCGTCGGGCATCGGTTCCAACGCGCGGCCGAGATCAATCAGCAACCGGTAGCGGTCGTCGGCATCAAGGAAATCATATTCGTCGTAAATGTCGGTCAGGCTGCGCATGGCGGCGCTCGTGGCAGATTTGCGGCGCGGGGGGAAGGCCTGTCTGCCGGTCGTCGCCCCTGCCTGCGCAGGGGCCGTTGGCAAAGTGGCGCCGCCCCGCCGACGGCCCCTGCCTGCGCAGGGGCGACGTGACGTTACAGGTCCACCCCTGCGGCAATCGCCTCCAACTTGCGGATTCGTTCTTTCAGGTCGGCAAGTTCGATGCGCGATCCGGCGTGCGACACGGCGGCGTCACTGCCCGCGCCCATCGCGCCGCCATGGTGCAGTTCGTCGCGTTTCAGCGCGATCCAGCTGTGCCAGCCCTTCAGCGCGACCAGGCTGAGCATGGCCAGCGCGGCGAGCGCCGTGACGCCCGATGTGAGGTAAAAGACGGGGTCGGTCATGATGACTTTCCTTTCGCGATTGCGCGTCTGCGCCGCCTCAGCGGTCGCGAAGCTGTTCGATTTCGCGGTCCAGATTAACCGCGCGGTTATTGTCGGTGGCGATGCGTTCGAGCACGGCGATGCGGTCCTTCAGCGTGCGG
>JBEGPL010000347.1:0-6168 GCA_041181445.1 Pseudomonadota bacterium | reverse complement strand
AGGCGAACCTGGAAGCCGTCGTCGCTTCGGGCAAGATTGTTGCCAAGAACGCCGAAGTTCTGGGCAAGGAAACCGCTGAATTCGGCCGCAAGAGCTTTGCCGACGCAACCGCGACGTTCAAGGCCTATGGCGCGATCAAGACCCCTGCTGATTTCATGCAGATGTACACCGACAACGCCAAAAAGTCGTTCGACGCGCTGGTTGCCCAGGGTTCGAAGACGACCGAAATGGTTGTGAAGATGGCGAATGACAGCTTTCAGCCGATTTCGAACCGCATCGCGGACGTGACCACCAAGCTGAAGACGGCGGCCTAAGCGCCGCCGGCTTCCCGGCGCGGACTCCCTCCCTCCTCCTTGTCCGCGCTGGACCCATCGCAATGCCGTCCGTTTCCATGGGGAGCGGGCGGCATTCGCGTTTTGGCGCGCGGCAATTGCCGTCGCTCTTGCGTTCCGCCGCCCGCTTGGCTTATCGGAGTCGGGATGATCAGCACCCTGCCCCTTGACGTCCTGACCACCGCCGCCAACCGCAAGGATGGCGACGACAAGGACGCGCCCAATGTCGGGGTGGCAACGCGCACGCGGACCAAGCCCAAAAAACCGTCGATGTACAAAGTGCTGCTGCTCAATGACGATTATACGCCGATGGAATTTGTCGTGATGGTGCTCCAGCGCTTTTTCGCGATGGACATCGAGGCCGCGACGCGCGTCATGCTCCACGTCCATCAACAGGGCGTCGGCGTGTGCGGCGTCTTCACCTATGAAATCGCCGAGACCAAGGTCAATCAGGTGATGGACTGCGCCCGCCAGAACCAGCATCCGTTGCAATGCACGCTTGAAAAGGCGTGAGCGGCGCCGCGGTCGTCATTGGGGCCGGTGACGCCACGGGCGGCGCCATCGCCCGCGCCTTTGCCGCCACCGGGCTGACCGCGTGTGTCAATCGCCGCCCCAAAAGCATCGACGCGCTGGAGGCGCTGGCCGCGTCGATCCGCGCCGACGGTCATGATGCGCGCGCCTACCCCGGCGACGCCCGCGCGGAGGCCGACATGATCGCGCTGTTCGACAGCGTCGAATCGGACGTCGGCCCGGTCGAGGTCGCGGTGTTCAACATCGGCGCGAACGTCAATTTCCCGATCACCGAAACCACCACGCGCGTGTACACCAAGGTGTGGGAAATGGCGTGCCTCGGCGGTTTTCTGATGGGGCGTGAGGCGGCCAAGCGCATGAGCCCGCGCGGGCGCGGGACGATCATCTTCACCGGCGCAACCGCCAGCTTGCGCGGCGGCGCGGGCTATGCCGCCTTTTCGGGCGCGAAAGCGGCGCTGCGCATGCTGGCGCAATCGATGGCGCGCGAACTGGGGCCGCAGGGCATTCATGTCGCCCATGTCGTCATCGACGGCGCGATCGACACCGATTTCATCCGCCAGCGCCACGGTGATTTCGACGCCGCCAAGGCCGCCGATCTGATCCTGTCGCCCGGCGCGATCGCGGCGCAATATGTCATGCTGCACAACCAGCCGCGCAGCGCATGGACGCACGAAATGGACCTGCGGCCATGGGGGGAGACGTGGTGATGAGGACCGCCCTCTCCCCTTCAGGGCCCGTTCCATTTCTTAGCCCCTCCCCTTCAGGGCCCGTTCCATTTCTTAGCCCCCACCCTTCAGGGGAGGGGTTGGGGTGGGGGCTGTCGGTTTGGCAAGAGGCCGCATAGCCCCACCCCGTTGCGACTAAGTGCCTTACGGCACTAAGTCTCACTGCCCCTCCCCTGAAGGGGAAGGGATGAGCAAGGAAATATCATGGCACGCACATTTCAATTCCTGTTCGATGTCGGCGGCCCCAATGGGTATCTGGTCCACCGCGTGCTGCCGCAATTTTGCGCCGCGCATGAGGCGGTCGCCGCCTATGTCCCGGTGCTGCTCGGCGGGTTGATGAAGGCGACGGGCAACCGGCCGCCGTGGATGGTCTATGCCGACGTGCCCGCCAAAACCGCGTATGACCGGTTGGAGTTCGACCGCTTCATCGCCGCCCACGGCCTGACCAGATTTCGCATGAACAGCCATTTCCCGATCAACACGATCTTGTTGATGCGCATCCTGACCGGCGTCCATGGCACCGATGCCTTTGGCCCGGTGCTGGAAGCGGTGCTGGCGGGGATGTGGGAGGATGACCGCGACATGGGCGATCCGGCGGTGGTCGCCGCCGTGCTGGACGACGCCGGACTGGACGGCGCGGGGCTGATCGCGATGGCCGACGACCCGGCGGTCAAGGCGGCGCTGACCGCCAACACCGAAGATGCCGTCGCGCGCGGCGCCTTTGGCATCCCGACCTTCTTTGTCGGCAATGACATGTTTTTCGGCAAGGAACGGTTGGGGCAGGTCGCCGCAGCGCTGGGATAAAGCCCCCCGCTTGCGCCGCCCGTTCAACGCGCTAAAGCAAAGCCATGGATCAGATTGTCATTCGCGGCGGCCAGCGCCTGTCGGGCCGCATTCCCATTTCCGGTGCCAAGAACGCCGCGCTCACCTTGTTGCCGTGCGCGCTGCTCACCGACGAGCCGCTGACGCTGCGCAATTTGCCGCGGCTCGCCGACGTCGATGGCTTTGGCCATTTGCTCAACCAGCTTGGCTGTTCAACGATGATCGAGGGGTCGCGGCCCGAGGATTTCGGCCGGGTGATGACCGCGCGCACGACAACGCTGACCAGCACGGTCGCGCCCTATGACATTGTCCGCAAGATGCGCGCATCGATATTGGTGCTCGGCCCCTTGCTGGCGCGCGCGGGCGAGGCGACAGTGTCGCTGCCCGGCGGCTGCGCGATCGGCAACCGGCCGATCGACCTGCACCTGAAAGTGCTCGAAGCGATGGGCGCCGAAATCGAGCTGGCGTCGGGCTATGTCAAGGCGGTCGCGCCCGGCGGGCGGCTGGCGGGCGGCAAATATACATTCCCGGTGGTGTCGGTGGGCGCGACCGAAAATGCGCTGATGGCCGCCGTGCTCGCCAAGGGCACATGCGTGCTGGGCAATGCCGCGCGCGAGCCGGAGATTGTCGATCTGTGCAATTGCCTGGTGGCGATGGGCGCGCATATCGACGGCATCGGCACCGAAACACTGACCATCGAAGGGGTCGACCGGCTGCACGGCGCGACATATCGCGTGATGGCCGACAGGATCGAGGCGGGCAGCTATGCCTGCGCCGCCGTGATCACCGGCGGCGATGTCGAACTGGTCGGGGCCAAGGCCAGCGAGATGGAGGCGACGCTGCACGCGCTGCGCGAAGCCGGGGCAAGCGTCGAAGACACCAAGGGCGGCGTCCGCGTCGCCATGTCGGGCCGCGCCCAGCCGATCACGCTGTCGACCGCGCCCTACCCCGGGTTTGCCACCGACATGCAGGCGCAGTTCATGGCGATGGCGACGCTGGGCACCGGCGCGTCGCTGTTCACCGAAACCATCTTCGAGAATCGCTACATGCACGTCCCCGAACTGGCGCGCATGGGGTGCGATATCGAAGTGCGCGGGCGCAGCGCCGTGGTGCGCGGCGTCGATCATCTGGTCGGCGCGCCGGTGATGGCGACCGACCTGCGCGCATCGATGAGCCTGATCATCGCGGGGCTGGCGGCACAGGGCGAAACGCAGGTCAACCGCGTCTATCACCTCGACCGCGGTTACGAGCGGCTGGAAGAGAAATTGCAGGCGGTCGGGGCGGATATTGAGCGGGTGAGCACGGGGTAGGACAACCAATCCAAACACCGTTCGTGCTGAGCCTGTCGAAGCACGGGGCGACCGAGCGCCATCGTCCTTCGACAAGCTCAGGACGAACGGAGGTCTTTATCCATCGTCATTGCGAGGCCCCGCAGGGGCCGAGGCAATCCAGTTGCAGCGTCGGGCTGGATTGCTTCGCGTGCGGCTCGCAATGACGGTTCGGCCAAGAGAGTGTTCAGCCCGGTGGACCCCGCCGCATCACCGCGAACACCAGGCCGGCGATCACCAGCACCCCGCCGACCACCGACAGCGGGGCCCACATATAGCCCTCGACCAGCGTCGAAACAAACATCGCGATCACCGGGATCAGCACGCCCGACCATGCCGCCGGGCCGGGCCCGACGTCGCGGATGATGCCGAAATAGAGCGGAAAGGCGACCGCGCTGCCGATCACGCCCAAATAGAGGACGCCCGCCAGATAGGATGGCCGCGGATCCCACACCGGCGGGCCGACGGTCGCCCAGGCAAAAACCGCATCGACGCCCGCGCCGAACAGCATCGCCCAGGCAAGCAGCACGATCATCGATTGCGCGCGGCCCAGCCGCGACCCCTGCATCACATTGGCGGTTGACGCCGACAGGACCGCCGCCAGCGTCAACGCCGTCCCCGCCAGCACCGCGTCCAGCCCGCGGCCCGCGAGGTTGACCTCGTGCGCGATCATCATGCCGACGCCGGTCACCGCAATTGCGCCGCCAATCAGAAAGCGGCGCTCAAGCGGCGTTTTCAGGAAAATGCGCCCGAGCAGCGTGTTGGGCACAATCAGCAGCGCAAACAGCACCGCCACCAGCCCCGATGTGATATGCGCCTCTGCGCGATAGACGAAGTTGAAATTGAGCGCGAATTGCGCGGTGCCAAGCAGCGCGGCAAAGCCCCAAGCCCGGCCCGACAGCAACAGATGTTCGCGCCGCAACAGCGCAAGCATGAACATCGCCAGCGCCGACACGGCAAAGCGATAGGTGACCGACCAGCTGGGCGGCACCACCGCAAGCTGGTCGACGATGACAATCCAGGTCAGGCTCCAGATCAACGTGATGATGACGAAGGGGATCAGCACGCGCGGGCTGAGCAAGGTCAGCGGGCGGGCGGTCATGCGGGAACATCCGTTCGTGCTGAGTCTGTCGAAGCCCGATTGGGGGCGGCGTCTCGCCCTTCGACAGGCGCAGGGCGAACGGCATGAAAAGTCGTCATAAGGCGGCAATCGCGGCGGCAAGTGGCGCAACAGCGGCGGCGTCCTGATCCCATGCGGTGACAAAGCGCGCCGCGCCCGTCCCCCAGTCGTAAAAGTCGAACCCGGCGGCGCGCAGCTTTGCCGCTTCGCCCGCCGACAGCCGCACGAACAGCTCGTTCGCCTCCACGGCATGGAGCAGGCGGCCCGCGCACGCCGCCGCCAGCGCCGCTGCGCCCGCGTTCGCCGCGCGCGCATTTGCGAGCCACAAATCATCCTCAAGCAGCGCCAGTATCTGCGCTGCGACGAACCGGCCCTTGCTGAGCAAATGGCCGCCGCGCTTCTTGCGCGCGCGCGCGCCCGCGCTGGTATTTTCGCCAAAGAAGACCAAAGCCTCGGCCATCATCGCGCCGTTCTTGGTCAAGCCAAACGACAGCGCGTCGACCCCCGCGCGCCACGTCACATCGGCAGGGGTGCAGCCGACATGCGCGAGCGCATTGGCAAAGCGCGCGCCGTCCATATGGAGTTTCAGCCCGTGGCCGCGCGCAATGTCGCCGATCGCCGCGACCTCGGCGGGCCGCCATGCCAGTCCATATTCGGACGCGTTGGTGATGCTGATCGCCGCCGGTTGCACCTGATGCACGTCGTTCCGTATGCCCGCCAACCGCGCGGTCAGCGCGTCGGGGTCAATCTTTGCGCCTGCGCCCGGCAGCAGCATCAACTTGGCCCCGCCGCTGTAAAAGGCGGGCGCGCCGCATTCGTCGACCTCGATATGCGCGTCTTCGTGGCACAGCACGCCCTGCCACGGCTGGGCGAATTGCGCGAGCGCAATGCTGTTCGCGGCGGTACCGGTCGACACCCAGACGACATCGCACGCGGTTTCAAACAGGTCAGAGAAAGCGGCGTTCAACCGGGAACTCAGCGCATCGCCGTCATAGGCGGTGTCGACATGGTTGGCGCGGTCAAGCGCCGCCATTACGGCCGGATGGACGGGTGCGGCATTGTCCGAAAAGAAGCGCTGCGTGGTCATAAATGCTCTCTGTCCCGTTCGCCCTGAGCTTGTCGAAGGGCCGAATTGGCGGCTACGGCAGCAAAAAAGGGCGGTCTTTCGACAGGCTCAGGACGAACGGTGTTGGGTTCACCGATCGCGCTTCGCCAGCAGTTTCAGCCGCAGCGCGTTCAATTTGATGAACCCTGCCGCATCCTTTTGGTCATAGGCGCCCGCGTCATCCTCGAACGTCACATGGCGTTCG
>JBEGPL010000346.1:0-4077 GCA_041181445.1 Pseudomonadota bacterium | reverse complement strand
AAGCCCCGATCCACCAGCCGGTGGTGACCGACGGGTCGGCCTTCTTCCAGCTGGAAGAGGAGCTGCGCAATGCGTTTGAAATGACGATTGTCGATCTGCCACGCCATGTCATGATCCCCTTCCCGCATCTGATGTCGGAAGTCGGCACCGTGGTGCTGGTCAGCGACGTCACGCTGGCGTCGGCGCGCGACACCATCCGCCTGCTGTCATGGTTCAAACAACATGCGCCCAAGGCGCGCGTTGTTCTGGTCGCCAACAAATATCAGACGGCGATTGGCGAACTGAGCAAGAAGGAATTTGAATCGTCGATCGAACGTCCGGTCGACCTCACCATCGCGCTCGACCCGAAAATGGTCAGCCAGGCGGCGAAGCTCGGCAAATCATATGCCGAAATCTGCAAGGGCACCAAATCGGCGCAGGCGTGGAACACGCTGACCAAGCTGGTGCTGGACGGCGCCGATGTCGAAGGCGACGACGTTGCGCCAGCGGCAAAGGCCAAGAAATCCGGCGGCGGCTCATTGCTGGGCAGCATCGGCGGTCTGTTGGCGAAGAAAGCGAAATAAGGTGCGCGGCGGTGCGCGGTCCATGGGACCCGCCCGCCCCGCCCGAGTGGGATAATTTGTTGCTATGAACATGCCCGTCATCCTTGCCGCTCTGGGCGTCTTTGCCGTCCTGGCCTTTCTGGCGACCGCACTTGGCGGTCCTTCGGCGGGCAAGGCAAAGACGCGCCGTCTGGCGATGGTCAAGGACCGGCACGCGGCGACGACCGAAGCCGTGGTGGCGGCGCAAATGCGCAAAACGATCCAGGCTTCACAGAAACAGGGTCTCAACATCGCCGGGCTGATGCCCAAGCGCGAACATTTCGAACTGCGGCTGAAAAAAACCGGCAAAGGGTGGACCCTGTCGCAATATATGATGTCATCGATGGGGCTGTTCGTCGTTGCCACCGGCGGGCTGCTGATCATGCGCACGCCGTTCCTGCTGGCGGCGCTGATCGGCCTGTTTCTGGCGCTTGGCGTTCCCTATATGGTTGTCGGATCGATGATCAAGCGGCGGGTGAAGAAATTCACGGCGCGCTTTCCCGACGCCATCGACCTGCTTGTGCGCGGTCTGAAGTCGGGCCTGCCAGTGACCGAAACCTTTCAGGTGGTGAGCCAGGAATTGCCCGGCCCCGTGGGTGAGGAGTTCAAGGGCGTCGTCGAACGCATCCGCATCGGCAAGACGATGGAGGCCGCGCTTCAGGAATCGGCCGATCTGCTCAACACGCCCGAAATCCAGTTTTTCTGCATCACCATCGCCATTCAGCGCGAAACCGGTGGCAATCTGGCCGAAACATTGAACAACCTGTCCGAAGTTCTGCGCAAGCGCGCGCAGATGAAGCTGAAAATCGCCGCCATGTCGTCCGAAGCCAAAGCGTCGGCCTATATCGTCGGCGCGCTGCCCTTCTTCGTCTTTGGCGTCGTGTGGTCGATGAACCCCTTCTATCTGGCCGGTTTCTTTACGGAACCGCGGCTGATTTATACCGGCATCGGCGGCATGGTGTGGATGTCCATCGGTGCGGGCATCATGGCCAAAATGATCAACTTCGAAATCTGAGCGAGGGACAGAAAAAATGGATTCCACCCTTTTGCTCGCTGCCACAGCCGTCACCGGCGGACCGCGGCTGTTTGGTTTCGACGTCATCTGGGTCGCGACCCTGCTGGCCGCCGTCGGCGTGCTCGCGGTCGTCGTCGCCATTTATGGCGCGATGACGGTCAAGGACCCGATGGCCAAACGCGTCAAGGCATTGTCCGAACGGCGCGAACAGCTGAAGGCCGGGATCACCGCATCGACGGCCAAGCGCCGCGCGAAACTGGTCCGCAAAAATGCCACCGCCGACCGCATGCGCAACTTGCTGTCGTCAATGAAGATTTTGCAAGACGACCAGGTCAAGGTCGCACAGCAGAAACTGGCGCAGGCCGGCATCCGGTCCAAGGAACTGGCGGTCGCGGTCATTTTTGGCCGGCTGGTCGCGCCGATCGTGCTGGGCGTGCTCGCGGTCCTGATGATCTATGTGATCGATTTTTTCCCCGACTGGACGCCGTTCAAAAAGATGGGCGGCACCATGGCGATGCTCATCCTGGGCTATAAGCTGCCCGATCTGATCGTCGACAATATGCGCAACAAGCGCACCAACGAAGTGCGCAAGGGCATTCCCGACGCGCTCGACCTGCTCGTCATCTGCGCCGAAGCCGGGTTGACCGTCGATGCCGCATTCTCGCGCGTGTCAAAGGAACTGGGCCGCGCCTATCCCGAACTGGGCGAGGAATTCGCGCTGACATCGATCGAGCTCGGCTTTCTGACCGAACGGCGACAGGCGTTTGAAAACCTGTCGTACCGCGTCAATCTGGAAGCGGTCAAAGGTGTCGTCACGACAATGATCCAGACGGAAAAATACGGCACGCCGCTCGCGTCAGCGCTGCGCGTGCTGTCGGCCGAATTCCGCAACGAACGCATGATGCGCGCCGAGGAAAAGGCCGCGCGCCTGCCCGCGATCATGACCGTGCCGCTGATCCTGTTCATTCTGCCGGTGCTGTTCATCGTGATTTTGGGCCCGGCATCGTGCGCGCTCAAGGACGCGTTGGTCAAATAAGGCCGCGCTGTCGCACCGAACACACGAGGGGCTGGCGGAAACGTCGGCCCCTTTTGTTTTCACCGTCGCCGCCGCGCAGGCGGGATCCGCCGACCCCGCAACGCTATGGCCGATCATGCGCAGTGGCAGTGCCGCTGTCCGCGCGGCGCTTGCTGACCGCCGCCAGCCGCACGGTTAACGCGCCGAGCATCACCGACGATCCGACATATCCCATCAGATGATAGCTCGCGTCGGGGTTGACGATCCGGCTGGCGTAACTGATCGTGAAGATCAGCCAGACATAGTGGATGCCGACGCGGTGCAGCCGCCGCCACCAGACACCCATCGCGCGCACCGACGCGTCGTTCGACGTGATCGCCATCAACGCGATAAAGCCATAGGCCAGCCCGCCGCCGATCAGTGTTTCGGCGTCGCGCGACGGCCCGAACACCCAGATGTTGAGCCCGAGCGCAACAAAATGAATGAAGTGGGCCAGCGCGAACGCCAGCCCCCACTGCCGCCGCCGCCGCACCAGCGCGCTGGAGAGCGGTCCCGGCCAAAGCAGGCGTGCGCTGCTCGCGGCATAGGCGACCAGAAACAGCGGCAGTGCTGCCCGCGCGGTCCAGCGCGCGCCCAGCAAGGCGCGTTCGGCATTGTCGGCCCCGACCAGCCAGCCCGCCGCCATTGCGCCCAGCGCGAGCAGCAGGGCGATGGCGAACGGCGCCCCGCGCGTGTCGAACCGCGCGATCAAATTACGCGGGTCCCATCCGGAACGCACACAGTTTGTTGCCGTCCAGATCGCGGAAATAGGCCGCGTAAAACGCCTGTGGCCCTTCATCGCCGCGCAGTCCCGGCGGGCCTTCGCATGTCCCGCCCAGCGACAGCGCCAGCGCATACAGCGCGTCGACCTTGGCGCGTTCATCAACAACAATCGCCGCCATATTGCCGTTGCCGGGCATCGCCGCTTCGCCATTGTAGGGCGCGGTGATCGCAATGCCCGGGCTTCCAAACCCCGTGCCATAAAGCGTGAAGGCATCGCCGAACTTCATCAGTTCTTTCGCGCCGATCGACCCGAGAAGCTGGGCATAAAATAGATTCGCCGCCGCCAGATTGTTCGATCCAAGGGTAATGTAACCGATCATCGTCGCTCTCCCCGTTATTTCATGCTGTTGAACGAAAAGGGGCGGACGTTGCCGCCCGCCCCCGTTGAACCTGTTTGTGCCGAACGTGTCAGCCGGTCGTCGTCGCCGCGCCTTCCTTGCAATCGCCGGTGCGGGTGCTGACCATTTTCATGACCATTTCCATTTTGCCCTGTGCACCCGGAATGTCGCCCTTGGTCGTGATCGTCACGTCGGTTTTCTGCGGGGCCATCGTGCCGACCATCGCCAGTTCGACGTCCTGACCATTGGCCTTGCATTTCCCGGCGATGTCGATGGTGCCGCCGGTGACGTCCTTTTTCGACCAGG
>JBEGPL010000345.1:0-4012 GCA_041181445.1 Pseudomonadota bacterium | reverse complement strand
GCCTGACCGCCGCGCGCGACCCCAAGGGGCGCAAGACGATTTATGACGTGCTGCCCGACGGTCTGCCGCGCCTCGTGCCCATCGGGCGGCTGGATTTCAGCACCGAAGGTCTGTTGCTGATGACCAATGACGGCGAGTTCAAACGCAAGCTGGAACTGCCCGCGAACGGCGTCGAACGCACCTATCGCGCGCGCGCCTATGGCGAAGTCAGCCAGTCCCAGCTCGAGGATCTGGCCGAAGGGATCACCATCGAAGGGGTGCGTTACGGCAAGATCGACGCCAATCTGGAACGGCGCACGGGGCGCAACCAATGGGTTGAAATGACTTTGACCGAGGGCAAGAACCGCGAAGTCCGCCGCGTGCTCGAACATTTCGGGCTGGAAGTCAGCCGGTTGATCCGTACCCGCTATGGCCCCTTTGACCTGGACGATTTGCCCGTTGGAGGCGTCGAAATTGTCCCGCGCGACACTTTGTTCCAATATCGGCGCAGGCTCGGCTGATGCGGATCATCGCGGGGGAATGGCGGCGGCGCGGGCTGGTCGCGCCAAAGGGCGACGCGACGCGGCCAACGGCGGACCGCACGCGCGAAACGCTGTTTTCCATGCTGCTCAGCCGCGTCGGCAGCTTCGATGGGCTGCGCGTCGCGGACCTGTTCGCCGGTTCGGGCGCGCTGGGGCTGGAAGCGCTGTCGCGCGGCGCCGCGTCGTGCCTGTTCATCGAACAGGACCGCGCCGCCATCGACGCGCTCCGCACCAATGTGAAAGTGCTGGGCGCCGACGCGCGCGCCGATGTGCGGTCGGGGTCCGTGCTGCAAGCCGGCACGCCGCCGCACCCGTTTGACCTGATCATGTTGGACCCGCCCTATGGCAGCGGCGCGGGCCATGTCGCGCTCGACAAATTGGCGCGGCTCGGCTGGTTCCCGCCCGCCTGCTGGATCAGCGTGGAAACGGCGCGCGATGAGGTGATCGCGCCCACCGGGTTTGAAATCAACGCCGAACGCATCGTCGGCAAGGCCAAGCTCACACTGCTGCGCCCGCTGGCACCGGCGGGGGGCGGCGCGTGAATGGCGACAGGACCACGTCAGGACCGCGTATGACGGGAAATGATTGGGCGGTGCTTGCCCTGCTCGCGCTGATCTGGGGCGGGTCGTTCCTGCTGATCGAAATTGGCCTCACCGGTTTTCCGCCGGTGACTCTGGTCGCGCTGCGCATGGCGCTGGCGGTGCCGCTGATGTTGGTCTTCGTGCGCTGGGGCGGGCATATCATCCCGCGTGACCGGACAAGCTGGCTGCATCTTTCGGTGCTGGGGTTCCTGAATGTTGCATTGCCCATGGCGCTGTTTTTCTGGGCGCAGACGCGGATCGAAAGCGGGCTTGCATCCATCCTGAACGCCACGGTGCCGCTGTGGGGTGTGCTGGTTGCGCATCTGGCGACGCAGGATGAACGGGCGACATTGCCGCGCATATTCGGCGTGCTGCTGGGTTTTGCCGGCATCGTCGTGATGGTCGGCGTGTCGGCGCTGGGCGGGCTGACCGATGGGCTGGTGGCGCAGCTGACATGCCTGTTCGCCACCTTTTGCTTTGCACTCGCCCCTGTCTATGCGCGGCTGCGGCCCTTTGCGCATATGCCCGCCGCGACGATTGCCACGGGCCAGACGATCACATCGGCGGTGATGCTGCTCGCCGCGTCACTCGCAATCGACCGGCCATGGACGCTGCCGACGCCGGGGATGGGCGCGTTTGCCGCATTGCTTGCGCTGGCTTTTCTGTCGACCAGCTTTGCCTATATCCTGTATTTCCGGCTGATTGCGCGCGCAGGGGCGTCGAACGCGATGTTGATCGCGCTGGTCATGCCGGTGGTGGCGATTGCGCTGGGAGTAATTTTTCTGGGCGAGACATTGACCGCCAACCAGATTGCCGGGGCGCTGCTGATCGCACTCGGCTTGGTCGCGATCGACGGCCGGTTATTCGCGCGCGCGCAGCAGTGACAGCCCGAACAGGCTGAGCAGCGCGATGACCGCCAGATAATAGCCGACCCATTGCAACCCGATGTCCGCCAGCTTGAACGCGATGTTGGGGGCCAGCGCCCCGCCCAATATGCCCGCCGCGTTGAAACAGATCGACGCCCCGGTGTAGCGCACGCGCGCCGGAAACAGTCCGGGCAGCCAAGCGCCGAGCGGACCGTACACCAGCCCCATGACGAACAGCAGCAGCGACAGATAGGCCCCGATCAGCCACAGGTCGCCGCTCCCCAGCCATGGCTGCGTCAGAAAGCTGACGGCGAACAGCGCGGCGCAGCCGCTCGCCAGCACGAGCGAAGGTCGCGTCCGGTCGGCCCAGATACCCGATACGATAATCCCCGCCGCCAGAAACAGGATCGCAGCCAGTTGCACGCCCAGCATGTCGGCGCGGGCCAGCCCCAGCTTGGTCGTGCCATATCCCAGCGCAAACGCCGTCGACAGATAGAATATCGCGAAACAGGCAATCGCCGCGAACGTGCCGCCGAACAATTGGCGCGGGTGCGTTCGCACCACTTCGGCCACCGGCACACGCGGCGGCGGCGCCTGTGCCAGCGCGGCGGCAAAGGCGGGCGTTTCGGTCAGCGACAGCCGCACCCACAGGCCGATGCCGACCAGCACCGCGCTGAGCAGGAACGGAATGCGCCAGCCCCATGCGCGAAAATCGGCGTCGCTGAGCATCAACCCCAGAATCAGGAACAGGCCGTTCGACAGGATGAAGCCGACCGGCGCGCCCAATTGCGGGAACATGCCATAACGCGCGCGCTTGCCCGGCGGCGCGTTTTCGACCGCCAGCAACGCCGCGCCGCCCCATTCGCCGCCCAGCCCGAAACCCTGCCCAAAGCGCAACAGGCACAGCAAGGCAGGCGCGAGCCACCCCGCCACCGCATAGGTCGGCAGCAACGCGATGCAGAATGTCGACACGCCCATGATCATCAGCGACCACACGAGCGTCGCTTTTCGCCCGATGCGGTCGCCATAATGGCCAAAGACCAGCGCCCCAACCGGGCGCGCAATGAACGCGAGTGCAAAGGTCAGCCAGCTTTGCAGCAGCTGAGCCTCCGCACTCGACGTCGGAAAGAATAACGGCCCGAACACCAGCGACGCGGCCGTCGCGAAAATATAGAAATCATAAAATTCGACGGCGGTGCCCGCCATCGCCGCACCCAAAATGCGCCTGTGTGATGCCCCCTGTGTCATGACGAACGCGGTGCCCGTTTCGCCGCGACAAGGAAAGCAGTTTTCATCGCGCGCGGCGCTTGCTCTTGCTGGCGCTGTTCCCTAATCGTTCGCGATGGAGTCCCCTGCTCACCCGCCCCCTGCCGAACCGGCGCTGCCACCCTATCTGGCCGGTCTGAACACGCCGCAACGTCAAGCGGTCGAGGCGACCGAGGGGCCGGTGCTGGTGCTTGCGGGCGCAGGCACCGGCAAGACGGCGGCGCTGACCGCGCGGCTGGCACATCTGGTCGCGACGCGGCGCGCGTGGCCATCCGAGATTTTGGCGGTCACCTTTACCAACAAGGCCGCGCGCGAGATGAAGGAGCGCATCGGCCGGATGATCGGCGACGCGGTCGAAGGCATGCCATGGCTCGGCACATTCCACAGCATTGCGGCCAAAATGCTGCGCCGTCACGCGGAACTGGTCGGGCTGCAATCAAACTTCACCATCCTCGACACCGATGATCAGCTGCGCGTGCTCAAGCAATTGATCCAGGCCGAAGGGCTGGATGAAAAGCGCTGGCCGGCAAAGCTGCTCGCCGCGCTGATCGACCGGTGGAAGAACCGCGGGCTGGCCCCCGCCGAGGTCGACCGCGGCGAATCCGAAGCCTATGCCGACGGCAAGGGCCAACATTTCTACCGGCTCTATCAGGACCGGCTCAAGGCGCTCAACGCCTGCGACTTCGGCGATCTCTTGCTGCACACTGTCAATATCCTGCGCAAAGAGCATGATATCCTTGAGCAATACCGCCAGCGCTTCAAATACATCATGGTCGAC
>JBEGPL010000344.1:0-8928 GCA_041181445.1 Pseudomonadota bacterium | reverse complement strand
CTGGGCGGCGCTGCGATCAATCTATGGCGGCGCGCTTGATTTGCGCCAGTCAGATGGCGCACCGGGGCCGATAAAGGCGGGGCCCTTTGTGGGGGAGCACGACTGGCAAAACGGACCAGACCGCGACCGCCAAAATGTCATTTTGTGCGCCGGGCGCAAACAAGTGGCCAACATCCTGTCAGACTGGTCGAACTTCACCACCGAGGAACAGTTGCGCCGGGTCGAACCGAACAGCGGGCCGATCTTTGTCACGCAACAGCCCGACAATGGCTATCGCAACGAAAAACTGGCGGCGGCGGGGCTCGATTATCCTGCCGAAGCGCACGCGACCAACAGCATATTGATGGCCTATGGCGAGGATGCCGGTTTTGCGGCTGGATATGCCGCCGGGGTCGACGTGCTGGCGGTCGCCAAAGCGGCGGCGACGCGTGCGGCACAATTGGTCGCCAAAGAGGCGGGCGACGCGGCGGCGGCACGCGCCGACGCGGCCATCGCTGCCGGCGCTGATCCTGTTGTCGCACGCGCCCAAGCACAGGCGGTTGCCGATGCGGCTGCCGCAGCGGCGCGCCGTCCGACGTTCAAGATGGAGCTGCGCCGCCAATATCTTCTGCCCGCGCTGGGCGGACTGTGTCGCCGCTGGTACGGCCTGCCCGACGACCGGCATATGCTGGCGCAGGGCTGGGGCTGGGAAGAGATTGTCGCCGCCGGCGACGCCGAACGTGCCAGCGGTGACGACAGCCTGACGCGGACGCATGCGCACTGCCCCGGCGACTTTCTCTCGCCGTCGCGCAACGCCTTTTACCCGCGCCCGGGCAAACAGGTCGAAGCCTTTGCCCAGAGCCATGGCCGCGCCATCCTGGACGCGGCAACGGCATTCGTCACGGAAAACCGCGCCGCCGGCGGGCCACAGCAAGGCAGCGTGGCGCGGGCGATGTTCGGCGCGATTGCCGACGACGAGGTGCTGGCGCGCAATCTGATCGGCACGATGGTTGGCGCGATTCCGCCGATGGACGGCAATTTGCGCGGGATATTGGCCGAATGGCTGGGCGAGAAGAGCCTGTGGCGGCATCAGGCGGCCCTGCGCGCCGCGCTGCGCGGACAGGCGGCGTCGACCGATTTTGCGGCGGCGCGCGCCGTGCTGTACGGCCCGGTGTCGCAGGCGATGTGCAAGCGTCCCGCGCCCGACCTGCTGTACCGCACCGCCACGGGCAAGGCGGCGATCGAGGTCGGCAATGACGCCAAACAACGCCATGGGGCCGTCGATGTCGAAACATGCGAGGGCGACCTGATCGTCGTCAGTCTGGTATCCGCCTCGCAACGCTCGCTCAAGGCCGCAGATACCGGCGGCATGGGCGACGTCGGCATTGTCTTTGGCGGGCGGCGGCGTGCGGCTGATCAGGGGTACCAGATGGTCGACGGTTCGGCCGTTCCCGACCCGCAGCCGGACATATATGCGCCGGTGCATGCCTGCCCCGCGCAGGACATGGCGATGGGCGCGATCATGGGGATCATGGCGGCGCTGCTCGACGCCGGGACGATCCAGGCGCAACCGGCATCGCTGATCGTCCGGTTCAGCGATTGGTGAGCAATGCGGCGGCGCTGTCGGCGCGCAGCGGCAACCCCATGGCGGCAAAGGCGGCGACGGCGGCTTTGGCTTGGGCGCGTCCGGATGCAACATCGCCGCGGGCCAGCATCAGTTCGGCGCGGCACAGCGTTGCCTCGGCCGCCTCGCGGTGCGACGGCCGGGCATCGGCGGAGCGCATGGCCATGTCGGCATAATGGTCGGCGCGTGCGGCGTTGCCCGCATGTTGTTCAAGTCGCGCCAGCGCGCGCCAGGCCATGCCTTCGCCCAGCCGGTCGCCGCCGCGGCGGACGCGCTGAACCGCCTGTGCGGCATGAAAACGGGTGCGAACCCGGTCGCCGCGCGCGGCCATGACATCGGCCAGCCAGCCATGGACAAGCGATGACCGCTGGCTGCTGCTGGTGTCGGACAGAAACCAGCGCCCCGCAGCCTCAAGGGCCGCCGCCGCGCCTTCGTCGCGGTCGATCTGCCACTGGGCATAGGCGGCCAGCGCCCGGCCCATCATCGTCTGATAACGTGCGCGCGTCTTGGTGCTGTTGGTCAAATTGACCTCGGCCAGCGCCAGCGCTTGGGCCCACTCGCCGCGCCACAGGCAAATCGCCGCGCGTTGCCCCATTATCGAGGCAAGAACGGGCGCGGAATCAGATGCGGCGACGTCCTCCTGTTCGCGATAGAGCGCGTCTGACGCGGTCAAGTCGCCGATATCGGCCATCATGAAGCCGCAGCTGGCGAGAGCATAGGCCAGCGCTTCTTCGTCATTGCGGCCGCGCGTGGCGCGAATAATCGGCAAGACTGCGGCGAACAGGTCGGCCGCTTCCGCATAGCGGCCGGAGGCAAACAGCGACTGCGCCAATTTTGTACCGATCTGGTCGATATAGCGTTGTGCGCCATGCTGGTTCGCCAGCGCCAGCGATTCGCGCAGCAGAGCGACCGACTGTTTGCACGCGCCGATGCCATACGCGATTGCGCCCTGCCAATATGCGGTGCGGATCAACCCCGGAATGTCGCCATGCGCCTTGAACAGGCGGCCAATGGGTTCGAGCTCGCCGATCTGGTCGGGTGCCGGATCGACCAGACATGCCATGCCATATTTGTTGAGCAAGGCCCAGCTGTGGTCGCGCCGGGCCGTGCCGTCGTCCAGCTTTGCCACCAGCGCAAATCCGACGCGGTAGTGCGCCTGTGCCCGGTCGAGCGCGCCAGCGATCAGCGCGGCATCGCCCGCACGGATAGCATAAGCAAGCGCGCGGTCGCTCTGGTCAGTGGCGGCGCTATGATAGGCAAGTCCGTCGAGCAGGCTGTCACTGCGCTGGGCTTCGGCCTCAACCTCCAGCGCCGCCAGGACGCGCGCGTGGAGCGCACGGCGTTCGGAGAGGCCGATACCGGCATAGATCGCATCGCGGGTCAGGCCGTGTTTGAAACGCAGGACTTCACCGGCATCGCCCGTGCCAAAGGCGCTGGGATAGAGGAAATCGGCGACTTGCAGCCGCGCGCGCTGTTCGACGCCGACCGGGCTGCCGTTGACGGCGGCCAGCAACGCCATGGGGACCATATGGCCGATGACCGCCGCCAGCCGCAGCAACATCGCGTCTGCCGGGTCGAGCGCGGAAAAACGGTTCTGGACCGCCAGATCGAACCATGCGCCGCGAATGTCATTGTTGCCCGTCGTGCCGACCGGGCTGTCGCTGCTCCCGGCCTGCCATGCATGGCACAGTTCCTCGATCAACAGCGGACTGCCCCCGGCAGCGGCTTCGATCCGTGCGATTGTGAAGGGTCCGGGCGTTGGCAGCAAGTTGGTGATCGTGCGTTCCGATGCGCCATGGTCGAGCGGCGGCAATGCCGTCGTCGCGACCGATTGCTGGACAATATCCTGGGCCAGTCCGGGGTCGGCTTCGCGCGAGGCGAGCAGGATGCGCAGACGCGGGGAGCCCCCCGCCGACAACAGCAACAGCGCCATCAGGTTGCGGCTGGCGTCGTCGGCCCATTGCCAGTCATCGATCACCAGCAACAAGGGCCCGGTCGACAATGCGCGCGCGACCTGCGCGGGGATCTCCGCGCTGAGCGACTCGATCCCGACCGGCGCTGCGCCTTCGGACAGCATGTCGGCCAGTTGCAGAAACGGTTGCATCGGCCGCGCGCTCAAATAGGATTCGCAATAGCCATGGGCGACGCGCCATCCCGCCTGGCGCGCCTCGGCGGTAAACTGGTCGATCAGCCGTGTCTTGCCGATTCCGGCGGGGCCGTGGAGCAGCATCAGCGGCAGCGCGGTTCCGGGTTCCTGTCCGGCTTTACCGCTGCCGCTCAACCATGCGGCGAGCCGTGCCCGTTCCTCGTCACGGCCGGCAAAAGGGGTCAGCCCGTGGCGGCTCCGCGCGGCGTGGCGCGTCGCCGCTTCTTCGCGGCCCTGCACTTCGAACGCGGCAATTGCGCTGTCATGGCCCGACACGGCGACGCGGCGGCGCGGCCCGGTGCGAAAGAAATGCCGGTCGCTGCCCAGCGTCGATTCGCTGACGATGATTTCGTCGGCGCGTGCATGATCGCACAAGCGGGCGGCGACGTTGGTCGCATCACCGAGCAGTTCATAGCGCCCGCGGATCATGTCGCCGGTTCTGAGCAAGACCACGCCGGCATGCACGCCGCTGTGCATGCGGATACCCGCGTCGGCGGCGGCAAAGTCGGCGTCGAGCGCAGCGACCGCCGCATGGATGTCGATCGCGGCTTCGGTGGCGCGGCGGCCGTCGTCCTCGTGCGCTTCGGGATAACCGAACAGGCACAGCACGCCGTCGCCGTCGATCCGGACAATTTCACCGCCATGACGCGGGACGATGGCGTTCACAAGGTCACGCAGCCGTTGCAGCAGGTCGGCATATTGTTCGGGTTCCATGTCGGCGGCGATCCGCGTCGAGTCCGACAGGTCCGAAAACAGGATGGCGATATGCCGCCGCAAACTGGTGACCGGCGCGGGTGCTGTGCCCGTCATCGGCGCAATCGGCTGTGCAGCGATTGCAACCCAGCCAGCGACAGCACGCTCAGTGTCCGGCCGGTGCGCCGGATCAGCCCTTCCTGCGCCAGCTGGCTCAACTCGCGCGACACCGCTTCGCGGTGGGTGCCGACACGCGCCGCCAGTTCGGCATGCGTCGGAAATCCGGACACGATGACGACATCGCCGTCGACCTTGCCGGCCCCGGCCAGCCGCAACAGTTCGGCATGGATGCGCGACGACACCGACAATGTGGCCAGTTCAAATGTCTTTTCGGTCAGGTCGCGGACGCGCGCCGCCAATTGCTGTGCCATCCAAAGCCCGGCCTGCGGCACATTGCCCAGAAAGCTGACGAACTCCTCGCCGCGCATATGTGCCAGTTGACCGTCTTCCAGCGCAATGACGCTGGCCGATCGCGGCAGTCGGTCGATGGCCGCCAGTTCGCCAAAGATGCGGTCGCCCCCCATGTCGCGCAAAATAACCTCGCGGCCGTGCGCCGACATCAGCGAAACCTGGACCCGGCCTGACCGGATCAGAAAGACATCGTCGGCTTCGGAGCCTTCGGCGATGATGATCTGGCCCTTGCGTGTCGCCATCAGCCGTGCGTGCGCCAGATAGGCATCGCGCAGCGGCGCGGGGAACGGCTCGTCCCCGCCGGTCGCATCATAGGCCCCCGAAATCGCCAAAACGCTGTCCCCCCTGACAGGCCGTAAGAAGTCTATGACATTGCCGCAATGCCTGTTTTCCCAAAATGGCGAATATGGTGCGGCAGGGTGGGGGCGCTATGGCTGCAATATCTGGTTCATTTCGATCAGCGTGCCGTCGGGGTCAAAGAAGTTGCACCCGCGCACGCGGATCACCGGTCCGCCGTTCCGTCCTGGATATTCCTGTAACCTTGGCGGCGCGGTCATGGTGACACCGGACACTTTGGCGGCGGCGGCGCAGCGGCCGTCGACATCGTCGGTGTTCATCACGATCACATGGCCGCCGGGCCCCATGCGCTTGGGATAGGGTCCGGGGTCGGCCAGCGGCGGGTCGATCCACTGCATCAGCCCGATCCAGCCGACCCAGGCGTCGTTGCCGTTGAGCAACACCAGCCGCGCTTTGGCGCCGGGTTCGCCCGCGGGCAGCGCAACGCCGCTGGTTTCGACGACCGTGTCATAATTGACCTGCAGCCCGACAACATCGCGGTACAGCGCCAGCGATGCCTCCATATCGCGCACGATCAGCGTGACGCGGCGGACGTCGGTGGGCAGGCGCTGGGCGGGCGCGGACACGCCCGGCGCGGCGGGCGCAGCATTCACGGCTCCCGCACGGCTCCCGCGCGGCGCGGTGTCGGCGGCGGCGCAACCGGTCAAGCCGGTCAGCAAAAGCGCCGAAATCAGGGCCGTATATTTCATCACTCGCTCTCCTCCACCGCGCCGCTGGTCAGCAACGCGTCGATTTCGCTGTCGGAATAGCCCAATTTGGTCAGAATCGCGCGTGACTGTGCGCCCGCTTTGGGCAGCGCGTTCGCCGCCGACGGCCGCGCGCCGTTCATGGTCAGCGGGATGGTCGGCAGTCGTGTGTGTTCACCGCTGTCGAGCGTGACCGGCTCCAGCCCGTCGGACGCGGCGAGGTGCGGGTCGTCGAACATGTCTTCGGGCCGCCCGATGGGGGCAAAGGGCAACCCTGACCCGTCGAGCCGGGCGATCACCTCGGCGCGGGTGAAACCGGCGATCAGCGCGCGAATGTCGGGCATGATCCGGTCGCGCGCCATGACGCGGTCATTGTTCTTGCGCAGCCCCATGTCGGCCCACAGGGCGTCGAGGGCGAACAAGGCGCAGAATTTTTCCCACAGCGCATCGGTGACCACGCCGATGAACACCGGTTCGTCGCGCGTCTCGAACACGTCATAGATCGCCCATGCGGACACACGCGCGGGCATCGGCGCCGCCGCTTTGCCGGTGACGGCGAACTGCGCCATATGCTGACCGACCAAATAGATGGTGGTTTCAAACAGTGACGCGATGACCATCTGGCCGCGCCCGGTGCGGTGGCGTTCCTCCAGCGCGGCGAGGATGCCGATCACGCCGAACATGCCGCCGGTGACATCGATCACGCTGGCCCCGGCGCGCAGCGGCTTGCCCGGCGGTCCGGTCATATAGGCGAGCCCGCCCATCATCTGTGCCACTTCGTCGAGCGCGGTGCGATTTTCATAGGGGCCGGGCAGAAAGCCTTTTTCCGAACAATATATCAGCCGCGGGTTGTCGGCGGACAGCGCATCATAGCCCAGCCCGAGCCGGTCCAGCGCACCCGGGCGGAAATTTTCGACCAAAATGTCGGCGCGGGCGCATAATTTGCGCGCAATGCTCAGGCCCTCGGCCGATTTCAGGTCCAGGCAGATGCTGTCCTTGTGCCGGTTGTACATCGGGAAATAGCCCGCACCCGACCCGAGCAGGCGGCGGGTGGCATCGCCGCCGATCGGTTCGACGCGGATCACTTCGGCGCCCAGGCTGGCGAGGATATGGCCGACCGTCGGCCCCATGACCATATGGGTAAATTCGACGACGGTCAGGCCGGACAAGGGAGTTGGCGATGTCATGATTGTCCCCGCTTAGCAAAATCGAGCGGCAGCCCCGCGTCGGGGGTAAAGCCATAGAGCGGTTCGCCGGGCAACGCGGCGGCGACAATGTCGCGCACCTTGAGCAGCGCGGGCAGGTCAATGCCGGTGTCATACCCCATCGCAGCCAGCATGAAGGCCAGATCCTCGGTGACGATATTGCCCGATGCCCCCGGCGCGAACGGACAGCCGCCGATGCCGCCCAGCGAGCTGTCGAGCGTCGTGATCCCTTCGGCCAGACCCGCCAGCGCATTGGCCAGCCCCAGCCCGCGTGTGTTGTGCAAGTGGAGCGTGGTCATCTTGTCGGCCCCCACTGCGCCGCGCACCTTGCGCACCAGCCGCGTGACCTGTGCCGGGTCGGCATAGCCGGTGGTGTCGGACAGGCTGAATTCCATGGCGCCGGCCTCTGCGGCAGCGGTGGCCAGCCGGACGACCGCATCCTCGGCGACAGCGCCCTCGATCGTGCAGCCGAACGCGGTCGACAGGCCGACGGCGAAATGGACCCCCGCTTCGCGCGCAATGGCGGCACAGGCGGCGATTTCGGCGATCATTTCGGCGTGGTCCTTTCGGACATTTTTGATGCTGTGTGTTTCCGACATGGAAAAAGGTATCGACATGCCGTGCACCCCGGCGGCCACCGCGCGCGCCGCGCCCTTGGCATTGGGGATCAGCGCGACGACGTTCAGCCCGGGCAGCGTGCGGGCAAAGGCGACCAGTTCGGCGGTGTCGGCCATTTGCGGCAGCAGCGACGCGGGCACAAAACTGCCCACCTCAATCTCGCGCACCCCCGCCGCCGCCTCGGCAGCGATCCAAGCCTTTTTGGCGTCGAGCGGCATCACCCGGTCGATCGACTGCAACCCGTCACGCGGCCCGACTTCGGAAATGAGGATGGCGGTCATGTGCGGGCTCCTTTTGACATAGGCGGCGATACCCCTCCACCACCCTGCGGGTGGTCCCCCTCCCCAATCAGAGATTGGGGAGGATCGGCGCGATCATGAACCTCCCCAAGGTTCCCTTGGGGAGGGGGACCATCCGCAGGATGGTGGAGGGGTATTCTGCCCGATGCGGCCTGCACGACATGCGCGACGACGCTGTTCATGTCGCGCAATACCTCTGTCGCAGCGATTCGGACGGTGCAGATATCGTGACGGGCGAGAAATGCATCGCGGCGTGCGTCCTGCTGCGGTGCATTGCCCCGGTTGTGCGCCTCGCCGTCCAATTCCACACATAGTTTTGCGGCGGCGCAAAAAAAGTCAAGAACATAGGGTCCCGCAGGATGCTGGCGGCGAAATTTGAAACCGGCGGGGCGCTGGCGCAATTGAACCCACAACATGTTTTCCGGCAATGACATGGCGCGCCGGAGCTTTCGCGCACGGACGACCGTTTCATTGGTTTTGGGCGGCAGCTTGCTTACCCCTCCACCACCCTGCGGGTGGTCCCCCTCCCCAATCAGAGATTGGGGAGGATCGGCGCGATCATACGCCGCCTGACTCTTTGACTGGGGAGGATTGCTGCGATCATGAACCTCCCCAAGGTTCCCTTGGGGAGGGGGACCATCCGCAGGATGGTGGAGGGGTATCTGCGATAGATAAACCCACGGCCGGGCTTTCCGGTCGTGTGTCTGCCAATCCGCAATCGCGCCCTTGTGTTTCAGCGTCAGGTCGATCACATCGAGTCCTTCGATCAGCATCGCCTTGGCTTCGGCATCGATGGCAAAATCATGGTCGCCCGCTTGCTGACGTTCGAGGTCGACGGTGATAACGGTGC
>JBEGPL010000343.1:0-4887 GCA_041181445.1 Pseudomonadota bacterium | reverse complement strand
TTCCGCACCGAGATTTTGGGGTTGATGAAAGCACAGAGGGTCAAGAATGCGGTCATCGTGCCGACCGGGGCCAAAGGCGGCTTTTATCCCAAACATCTGCCCGATATGGCGGTTGACCGCGATGCGTGGTTCGCTGAAGGCACCGAATGTTACCGCATCTTCATCCGCACGCTTTTGTCGATCACCGACAATATCGTCGCGGGCAAGGTCAAACATCCTGCGCATGTCCACATATTGGACGGCGAAGACCCTTATTTCGTCGTCGCGGCGGACAAGGGCACGGCGACCTTTTCCGATGTCGCCAACGGATTGGCGCAAGACCGGCATTTCTGGCTCGGGGACGCCTTCGCCAGCGGCGGATCAAAAGGATATGACCATAAGGCGATGGGGATCACCGCCAAGGGCGCGTGGGTTTCGGTCCAGCGCCACTTCGCCGAAAAGGGCATTGACGTTCAAAGCGACCCCATCCGTATCGCCGGGTGCGGCGACATGTCGGGTGACGTGTTCGGCAATGGGTTACTCTTGTCAAAAGCGGTCAAGCTGGTCGCGGCGTTCGACCATCGACACATTTTCATCGACCCCGACCCCGACCCGGCGACCAGCTGGGCCGAACGCGACCGCATGTTCAACCTTCCGCGCTCCAGCTGGGCCGACTATGACGCCAAGCTGATTTCAAAGGGCGGCGGTATTTTCCCGCGCAGCCAGAAAAGCATCACCCTGTCGGCCGAGGCCATGGCCGCGCTGGGGCTGGCGGGCCCCGACATCGAACCGGCGGCGCTGATTTCGGCGATCTTGCGGGCCGAGGTCGACCTGATCTGGTTCGGCGGCATCGGCACCTATGTGAAGGCGGCGAGCCAGAATAACGCCGACGTCGGCGACCCCGCCAACGACCGGCTGCGCGTCGACGCCGAAGACGTCCGCGCGGCCGCGATTGGCGAGGGTGCCAATCTGGGCGTGACACAGGCAGGGCGCATCGCCTTTGCCGCGCGCGGCGGACGGATCAACACCGACTTCATCGACAATAGCGCCGGAGTCGATTGTTCGGACAATGAAGTCAATATCAAGATCGCGCTGAACCGCGAAATGGCCGAAGGACGGCTGAGCCAGGACGACCGCGACGCGCTGCTGGTGCGGATGACCGACGATGTCGGCGCGATCGTGCTGGAGGACAACCGGCTGCAGGCGCTGGCGCTGTCGATTGCCGAACGCGGCGGGGCCGATGCGCTGCCCGCAATTGTGCGCGTGATCGACATGTTCGAGGCGACCGGACGGCTCGACCGCAAGGTCGAAGGGCTGGCGGCGAACGACGAACTGCTCCGCCGCGCACAGGACGGGCGCGGGCTGACCCGGCCCGAACTGGCGGTCCTGCTGTCGACGGCCAAGCTGGCGTTGCAGGACGCGATCGAGAAAAGCGCGCTGCCCGACGATCCGACGCTCGCGGGCGATCTGGCGCAGGCGTTTCCAAGCGAAATGCAGCGCGACTTTGCCGACGCGATTGCCAGCCACCAGCTGCGCCGCGAGATTATCGCGACCAAGCTGGCAAACCGCATCGTCAACCGGCTGGGCATCATCCACCCGTGCGAGTTGATGGAGGAAGGCGGCTGTTCGCTGGCCGATGTCGCGGCGATGTTTGTCGCCGCCGAACGCCTGTTCGACATGCGCGCGCTGTGGGCGGCGATGGACAGCGCGGCGGTGGACGAGGCGCTGCGGCTCACCCTGTTTGCGCAGGCGGCAACCGCAATGACCTCGCAAATGGCGGATCTGGCGCGGATCATGGCCGGCGGCAAAGCCCCCGGCGCGGTCGTCGCGCGACTGACCGACGGCGTCCACCGGCTGACCGCCCATGTCGACACGCTGATCGGCGACACGGTGCGCCAGCAGTGGGAGACGCTGGCGCAGCGGCTGGCCGACGCGGGCGCCGATGCCGCGCTGATCGACCCTGTCGTGCGATTGTTCAAGACCGACGGCGCGATCGGCATCGTCGATCTGGCGGAAAAACACGGCGGCGATGAGGTCAGCGTGACGCGCGGCTTTACCGCGCTGGGCGCGGCGCTGGGGCTCGACTGGGCACAAACGCTGGCGGCGCGCATGTCGCCCGCCGACCCGTGGGAACGGTTGCTGGTCAACAGCCTGGCCCGCGATTTTCAGGTGATGCGGCTGGACTTCCTCGACCGGCTGCCCGGCGGCGATTTCGGCGCGGCGGTGGACAAGTGGCTGGCCGCCAACGCCGAACGGGTTGCGCATTTTCGCGGCCTGGTCGATCGTGCGCGGACGATGGCGAACCCCAACGGCGCGATGCTGTCGCACCTGGCGGGACAGGCGCGGACATTGCTGCTGCGCTAGCGCAAAGGGGGCAAAAAAGGGGATTGTCCCCTTTTTTGCCCTTTTCCCCTTCCGAAGGTGTCGTCATGCCGTTTCAACCCCGCATCGCCATTTTGGTCCCCGCCGCCGCCTATGCCGAGCATTGGCAGCCCGCCTTTGCCCGCAAATATCGCGCTTTGAGCGCGGCGGGACTCGCGGTCGAACAGCGTGTGTGGCACGACCCCGGCAATCTGTCGGGCTATGATCTGGTGCTGCCGCTGTTCGCGTGGGGCTATCCGCGCGATGTGGCGCGCTGGTATGCGCTGCTCGGCGCGTGGGAAGCGGCCGGGCTGCCGATGGTCAATCCGCCCGCGCTGCTGCGCTGGAACAGCAACAAATCCTATCTGACCGCGCTCGCCGATGCGGGCGTGCGCGTGGTGCCCACCGCAATGACCGATGCTCTCGATGACGCCGATCTGGTTGCGGCGCGGCAGCGGTTTGGCGCCGACTCGCTGGTCATCAAGCCGCCGGTGTCGGCGGGCGCGGAGGGCACGTTCCTGCTGAACGCCGACGACGGCGTTCCAGCGGGGGTGGCGGGGCGGCCCATGCTGATCCAGCCGGTGATGGCGGGCATCCATAATCCGGGCGAATTTTCGCTCTTCTATTTCGACGGCCACTTCAGCCACGCCATTCTAAAGCGTCCAGCGGCGGGCGACTTTCGCGTGCAGGACCAGTTTGGCGGCACCGATGTCGCGGTCGACGCCCCGGCCGAGGCGCGCGCGCTGGCGACAGCGGCGCTCGCCGCCTGTCCGCTGGCGCCGACCTATGCCCGCGTCGACATGGTCGGCGATGCTGACGGCGTGCTGCACATCATGGAGCTTGAACTGATCGAGCCCGCGCTGTTCCTGCACCACGCGCCCGACGGCGGCGCGGCGTTTGCGGCGGCGATCAGCGCGGCTGTGACCACAGCCACTGGCGGATAGCGCTGGTCAGGTTCGGCGGGCGGTCCGCCGCGATCCGCGCGACGTCGATCTGCGCGACCAGCGCGCTCATCGGCACACCGCGACCGCGCGCCGCATCCTCCAGCGCGGTCCAGAACATCGGTTCCAGACTGATCGACGTTGCGTGGCCCGCGATGGTGATCGACCGTTTGACCGGCGGATGGAAATTGGTGGGCGCGCCGTCCGCCATCAATACATATGCTGGCCGCCATTGAGCGACAGCGTCGACCCGGTGACAAAGCCCGCATCCTCCGAACAGAGAAAGGCGACGCCGCGCGCGATTTCGCTCGCTTGCCCCAACCGCCCGACCGGAATCTTGGCGACGATTTTTTCCAGCACCGGGGCGGGCACGGCGGCGACCATGTCGGTGTCGATATAGCCCGGCGCGATGGCGTTGACGGTCACGCCCTTTTTCGCGCCTTCCTGTGCCAGCGCCTTGGTGAAACCGTGGATGCCCGATTTGGCGGCGGCATAATTCACCTGGCCATATTGCCCGGCCTGCCCGTTGATTGACCCGATGTTGACGATCCGGCCCCAGCCGCGTTCGACCATGCCGGGGAAACAGGCCTTGGCCATGTTGAAACAGCCGCCCAGATTGACGCGCATCACGTCGTGCCAGTCTTCATAACTCATCCGCGCCAACGTGCCGTCGCGGGTGATCCCCGCATTGTTGACGACGATGTCGACCGGGCCGACTTCGGCGGAAATGCGGGCGCAGCCGTCGAGGCACGCCTGATGGTCGCCAACGTCCCATGAATAAGCCGCGATACCGGTGCGCGCGGTGAACGCCTCTGCCCGCGCAGCATTACCGGCATAGTTGGCGACGACGGTGACGCCCTGTTCCTGGAGCGCGAGGCTGATCGCCTCGCCAATCCCGCGGCTGCCGCCGGTGACAATTGCGATGCGTGCCATTTTGCCCTTCTCCCGATAATGCCGTTGCGGCGTTGGGGTGAAGACTAAAGCGCGGGAGCGCTCGCGGCAAGCGCGCGGTGCGGGAAATTCGTATGCGAGCGCGCGTCAGCGCGTCAGTTCGACACTTGATAGATCAACGCGTCCCAGCGCGCCGCTGCCAGATCATCCTTGCGCATAGTCAGCACCATATTGTGGCAATCGCCGACGATCCAGTTGCGCAGATAATCGGTGGGCAATTCCAGGATCATCGCGTCGGTCTCGGCGCTGAAATCATGGACATATTGGAACGGGATATGGCCGATACCGGCCATGCCCGTGACCATTTCGCCGCGCCATGCGGCCTCGTAATGGGCGCGCGTGGCGTCGGGGAGCGCCGCCGGATTTTCGCAATAAACATGTTTGGCCATGTCTTCGTGCGTGCGATCATAGTCATGGACCCACAGGCTCGCGTCGGCATCGTGGCGGGTCAGCGGCAGCGTCTTTGTTTCGATCAGTTCCATGCCCGGGCGCTTTTCGGGATCCGCCTTGCGGTTGACCTTGGTCCAGTTGATCGCGGCGAGCGCGTCCATGACGGCGACGGCGTCCTGCGGCGCAAAATCTTCGCCCGCCGCATGGGTTTCGCCGATGATGGCGACAATTTCGGTGACCTGCGCTTTGGCCGCGCGATTGGTTT
>JBEGPL010000342.1:0-3777 GCA_041181445.1 Pseudomonadota bacterium | reverse complement strand
GGTGCTGCGTGCGCTCGGGCGCGATGTTCGAGCCGGTGGAGGCGCGCGCAAATGAGCAGTGTTGACCCCCGCCACACCCCTGTCTTGCGCGATGAGATCATCACGGCGCTGGCGATTGTTCCCGGCGAAACCCATGTCGACGGCACATTTGGCGCGGGCGGATATAGCCGCGCGATGCTGGCGGCGGGTGCGATCGTTTACGCGATCGACCGCGATCCCGACGCGATTGCCGAAGGCGCGGCGCTGGTCGCCGACAGCGACGGGCGGCTGACCCTGCTGCCCGGCCGCTTTTCTGAAATGGATCGGTTGATGACGGCTGCGGGCCAGGCGCAAGCCGATGGCGTCGTGCTCGACATCGGCGTGTCGTCAATGCAGATCGACCGCGCCGCGCGCGGCTTTTCGTTTCAAAACAACGGCCCGCTCGACATGCGGATGGAACAAGCGGGCGAAACCGCCGCCGAATGGCTGAACCGCGCCGATGAGGCTGATATCGCCGACGTCCTGTTTCACTATGGCGACGAACGTCAGTCACGGCGCATTGCCCGCGCGGTCGTCGCGGCGCGGCCGGTCGAAACCACGGCGCAATTCGCCGCCATTGTCCGGCGTGCGCTTGGTCACCACGCCGGAGCGCCCAAAGACCCGGCGACACGCAGTTTTCAGGCTGTCCGCATCCACATCAACCGCGAACTCGACGAGCTGAGCGAAGGTCTGGACGCCGCCGAACGGCTGCTGCGCCCCGGCGGGCGGCTGGTGGTTGTCAGCTTTCACAGCGCCGAAGACCGGATCGTGAAGCAATTTTTTCAAGACCGCGGCGGCAAGATGAGCGGCGGTTCGCGTCACATGCCCGAAACCAGCCGCGCGGCGGCGCCCGCGACGTTTGAACAGGCGGGCCGCAAGTTGCGCCCGACCGCCGCCGAAATGGCGCGCAACCCGCGCGCGCGCTCCGCAACGTTGCGGTGGGGTGTGCGCACCGCCGCGCCGCCGCGCACCGTCGGCGCATCGATGCAGGGAGTGGCAGCATGTTGATGGCCGCACGCAAATTGCAGGGGATCGGGCTGGTTCTGCTCGTCCTGATCATCGCGATGGCGCTCTATCCGCTCTATCTGCGGGTCGCCGCGACGCGCAGCGAGCTGGCGGGCATCGAGCGCGACATTGTCGATACGCGCGACAATGTCCGCTATCTGGAATCCGAACTGGTGGTGCGCGCGTCGATGCGCCAGCTGGAACGATGGAATGCGGACAGTTTTGGTTATTCGGCGCCGGTGGCGCGGCAATATCTGCGCGGCGAACGGTCGTTGGCTTCGCTCGACCAATTGCCGCGCGCGCGCGATCAGATGCCGGTTGCGCCCGTGCTTCTGGCCATGGCCCAGCCGGTCGCGCCGCCGAGCGCCGTCCCCTCGGCATTGGCCGCCACGGCGCCGCGTCCGGGTGGCAGCAGCATGATGTCCGATGTGGCGCAGGTCGTGGTTCCGGCGGCACGCGCGCAAACCGTGCGCCCCGACCCCAAACCGGCGGTGCAAAAGCTGCGCGTTGTCGGCGACCTTGCCAGCGGCAAGGGTAAACTGGCCGCCGTTGCCGTCGCCGCCGCCCCGAAAGTGCGCGCGCCCAAACCCCCTGCTGCTGTTGCGGTGGCGCCTGCGCCAGCGCCGCCCCCTGCGTTGAAAAGCTCGCCCGAGCGCCGCCGCAAGGAACGGCTCGCGCTGATCGAGGATCAGTTGCTGTCCGACGCCACATTGCGCGACCTGCGCCAACAGGCGGCGCGGGAAGAAGGGCGTTTGACCCGGCCATGAATACGCTCGTCGCCCGCCCCGAACGCATTCGTCATGCCAGCATTCGCCACCGCATGCTGGCGACCGCGCAACAGCGGTTGATGATCCTGATGCTGGCGTTCATGCTGGCAATCGCGGCCATCACCGCGCGGGTGCTCTATTTCGCGGCTTTTGACAGCAAGACCGGCAGCAGCACAGTCACGGCGGGATATCTGCCCGCGCGCGGCGACATTGTCGACCGCAATGGCGTGCCGCTGGCGCGCACGATCAACGCCTATTCGATCCGCGTGGTGCCGGGCAAGCTGGTCAACCGCGACAAGGGATATCTGGCCAACGAGCTTGTCCGCATTTTCCCCGACACGCCGCGCGCCGAATTTCTGGCCAAGCTGAAAAGCGACAAGCCCAGCTATATCCGCCGCCGCGCGCTGCCAGAGCAAGTTGCCGCGGTGAACAATATCGGCGAAATCGGGTTTGAATATCCGCGTGAAAAAGAACGGCTCTATCCGCAATTGTCGCTCGCCGCACATGCGCTGGGCTTTACCAATTCGGCTGAACGCGGCGTGATGGGCATGGAAAGCGCCGCCGATGGACGCCTGCGCGACGCCGACTTGCGCGGTGAGCCGCTGGCGCTGTCGATCGACGCGCGGGTGCAGGGCATATTGGAAAGCGAGCTGGGCTCGGCGGTCGCGAATATGGAGGCGCTGGGCGGTGCCGGGATTATCCTGGACGTCGACACCGGCGAAGTGTTGGCAATGGCGTCGCTGCCGACGTTCAACCCGAACAAGATCGACACCAACGGCCTGTTCGCGCGCCGCAACAACCTGACCCACAATGTCTATGAACTGGGCTCGACGTTCAAGCCGCTGACCGTCGCCGCCGCGATCGACGCCGGGACGGTGACCGACATGTCGCGGCGGTACGACGCGACCGCGCCGCTTTCGGTCGGCGGCTTCAGGATCAGCGACACCCATTCGCAAAATCGCTGGCTGAACGTGCCCGAAACGCTGGTGCACAGTTCGAACGTCGTGACCGCGCGGATCGCCGATGAATTGGGCAAGGACAAGATGCAGGCGATGTTCGCATCGCTGGAGTTTCGCAATCGTCCGCACATTGAACTGCCCGAACGCGGCAAGCCGATTTGGCCCAAGAGCTGGGGCCGGGTCACCAACATGACCGTGGGCTATGGCCATGGCATCGCGGTGACGCCGCTGCATCTGGCGAGTGCCTATGCCGCGCTGGTCAATGGCGGCCTGTGGCGCCCCGCGACAATGTATAAATTGGGAGCCAAAGCGCCGCCCGCGGGTCGCCGCGTGTTCAAAGCGTCGACGAGCGCGCGCATGCGCCAGCTGCTCCGCCTGATCGTGTCCGACGGGACGGGCAACAGGGCCGATGCCCCCGGATTTCGCGTCGGCGGCAAAACCGGTTCGGCGGAAAAGCCAAAGGGTGGAGGCTATGCGCGCAGCTCGGTCGTCGCGACCTTCGTGGCCGCCTTTCCGATGGACAAGCCGCGCTATGTCGTGCTGGCGATGATCGACGAACCGTCGGGCAATGCCTTTAGCTCGGGCCAGCGCACGGCGGGCTGGACCGCCGCGCCGGTGGTCAAGAATGTCGTGATGCGTGCCGGGCCGATGCTGGGAATCATCCCCGACGAAAGCCGCGATGTCGATGTGTCCGAACTGACCCCGCTTCTCTGGAAAAGCGAAGGGGAGCGCTAATGCGGCTGGGGGCGCTGGTCGCGCAAGCCAGGGGCGCGGCGGCCGACAAAGTGGTGACGGGGTTGGCGATCGACCACCGCAAGGTTGCACCGGGGACGATATTCGGGGCGTTTCAGGGCGCGGTGGTCAATGGTGAGGATTTTGTCGCTGATGCGGTTGCGGCGGGTGCAATTGCCATCGTCGCGCGGCCGGAAGCCGTCGTCACGGGCGCATTGCACATTGCCAGTGCCGAACCGCGCCGCGACTTTGCCCGCATCGCGGCGCAGTTCTTTGGACGATTTCCCGCCACATGC
>JBEGPL010000341.1:0-2943 GCA_041181445.1 Pseudomonadota bacterium | reverse complement strand
GGTCCGATCACCTTCCTGAAATCGGCACCGACGCTGATCCATCTGCCCCCGCCCAGCGTCGCAGAGATTGCCTTTGCGGGTCGTTCGAATGTCGGCAAATCGTCGCTGCTCAACGCGCTTACCGGGCGCAGCAGCCTCGCGCGCACGTCGGTCACGCCGGGGCGGACGCAGGAGCTCAATTATTTCGACGTCGGCGAACCGATCAAGTTCCGGCTGGTCGACATGCCGGGCTATGGCTTTGCCAAAGCGCCCAAGGATGTCGTCAAGAAGTGGCGTTTCCTGATCAACGACTATCTGCGCGGCCGTCAGGTTCTGAAACGCACATTGGTGCTGATTGACAGCCGCCACGGGATCAAGGATGTCGACCGCGACGTGCTGGCGATGCTCGACGCCGCCGCCGTGTCCTATGTCATCGTCCTCACCAAGATCGACAAGATCAAGGCGAGCGCATTGGACGCCGTGCTGGCCGAAACCGTCGCCGAGGCGCGCAAGCACCCCGCCGCGCACCCGACCATCCTGACCACATCAAGCGAGCACGGCACCGGCATCGCCGCGCTGCGCGCCGCCGTGCTCGAAGCGGTCGAAAGCTGAACGAAGGGACGGTGCGATGAAGCTGTTTATCGGCAACAAATCCTATAGCAGCTGGTCGCTGCGCGGCTGGCTGGCGGCAAAGCACAGCGGCGTGCCTTTCGAGGAAATCGTCGTTCCGCTTTACGATCAGGATTGGGATCAACGCCGCGAAGGTGCCGAATTCGCGCCATCGTCGGGCAAAGTGCCGATTCTGTGGGACGATGACGAGGCGGTCGTGTGGGACAGCCTGGCGATCATCGACTATCTCGACGCGCGCACTGACGGGGAACGTGGCTATTGGCCGACGGCGCGCCCCGCGCTCGCCATGGCACGCTCGATGGCGGCCGAAATGCACAGCAGCTATACCGCGCTGCGCCGCGCGCACAGCATGAACATCCGCCGCATCTTTCCGCCGCAGCCGATCAGTGCCGAGGTCGAAGCCGACGTCACCCGCATCCTGCAACTTTGGGCCGAGGCGCGGGCGCGATTTGGCGGCAACGGCGAATTTCTGTTCGGCGCGTGGGGCGCGGTCGACATCATGTTCGCGCCGGTCGTCACCCGCTTTTTGACATACTCCATCCCCGTCCCGCGCTTTGCCATTCCCTATATGCAGGCGGTGATCAGCCACCCGCATATGCAGGAATGGATCGGCGGCGCGCAGGCCGAAGATTGGGTGATCGAGAAATTTGAGGGGCCGTCACAAGGCTGACGGCGCGGGCGGCGCGGCGCCCACCATAAACCACACCGCCACCCCGACCAACGACAGCGCCAGTCCGCGCCGCACGATGCGGCTTTTGGCCGGATCGACCAGCCAGCGCGCGACGCCGCTGCCCGCCAGCACAATCGCCAGATGCACCGCCGTCGCAATGGTGATGCTGAGCAACGCGACCGCGACCACCAGCGCGAACGACGGCGCGCCGCCGGGCAGAAATTGCGGGATGAGGACCAGAAAGAACAGCAGCGCCTTTGGGTTGAGCAGGTTGACCGTCAGCCCCGACACAAAATGCCGCCGCACATTGACGTTTGGCGCGGCGACAATGCCGACCGTTTCGGCTTCACGCCAGCTTTCCCACGCCAGCCAGAGCATGAACAGCGCGCCGCCCCAGCGCAGCACGTCCCACAAGGCCGGAACCGCCGCGATCAGCGCCGCCGCACCCAGCCCGGCGGCCAGCGCATTGACGAACAGGCCGATCGCAATCCCCGCGACCGCCGCCAGCCCGGCGCGCCGCCCCTGCCCCAGCGACAGCGCCGCCAGCCACGCCATGTTCGGCCCCGGCGTCAGTTCGATCAGCAGCACGGCGAGCGCAAAGCCCGCCCAGTCGGCGCCGGTCATGCGATCCGCGTCGCCGGATAGGGGGTGCCGTCCTTGTGCGAATAACCATCGGGGGTGAACAGCATGTCGATGTCGCTGTAGCCGCCGCCGGTGTCGTGCGCCTTGCCGCCGCCGATCACAACGAACACGCAGTCGGTATTGCTGTCGTTGCGCAGGTGGTGGCCATTGGTGCTGCCCTTTGGCCAGACCGCAAGGTCGCCCGCGCGCATCAGCGTCTCGCCGTCATCCTCGACCAGCACCGCTTCGCCCGCGATCATCACCATGAATTCGTCTTCGCCGTCATGCCAGTGGCGCTGCGACGACCATGCACCGGGTTTCAGCACCACATGGCTCGCGGCAAAGTCGGACAATCCTGTTGCGGGCGCGAGGCGGCGGTACCAGCGTTCCTTGACCGGCGCGTCGAACGGCGGCGGATAACCGGTGGTGTTGACCTGCGGGATTGTGTCCAGTTCGACTTTGGGCATGGCCGCCTTCCTCTTGACTTGCAAAAACGCCCCGCCGGTTTAGGCCAAAGTCATGACCGCGACAATTGACCCCATCGACCTGGCCAAGGCGCTGATCGCCGCGCCCAGCGTCACGCCGGCGACCGGCGCCGTGTTCGACGTGCTGGAAGCGGCGCTGGTGCCAATCGGCTTTCGCGTCGAGCGCTTCATCGACGGGATGGAACCCGACGGGCCGGTCGAAAACCTGCTCGCAGTGCGCGGCGACGGGACCACCGGGGGCGGGCGGCATTTCGGCTTTGCCGGGCACCTGGATGTTGTTCCACCCGGTGTCGGGTGGACCAGCGGCGCGTTTGAACCCGACGTGCGCGGCGGCCTTCTCTATGGGCGCGGCGCGGTCGACATGAAGGGCAGCATCGCCAGCTTTGTCGCCGCGATCACCGCCATTCCCGCCGATGCAGGGACGATCAGCCTGATCATCACCGGCGATGAGGAAGGCAGCGCATTGTTCGGCACCCGCGCGCTGATGACCCATATGGAGGCGCGCGGGATGGTGCCCGACATGATCGTGGTGGGCGAACCGACGTCGGTGGCGAGGCT
>JBEGPL010000340.1:0-4338 GCA_041181445.1 Pseudomonadota bacterium | reverse complement strand
ATATGGCGGTGAAGCTACGCTTATTCTGCCCCCAGTCCTGTTCGGCCATGGCCCTCGCCCCTTAACAGATCAGGCAGCGTTGACCCGCGTGAACGCCTCTTCATACAGCGGCTGCAGTTCGGCGTTGAACTTGGCATATTCGCATTTCGCCAGCACGTCGGCGGGGGGGAAAATCACCGAATTATTCTTGTAATCGTCGGGCATCAGTGCCTTCGCCGCCGCGTTCGGTGTCGGATACAGGATGGTTTCGGTGATCTTCTTGCCAGCCTCGGCATCGAGCAGATAGTTGATGAAGGCATGCGCATTTTTGGGGTGCGGCGCACCCTTGGGAATGCACAGATTGTCCGAATTGAGCTGGCTGCCTTCCTTGGGCACGACAAAGCCGATGTCGTCATCCTCGACCATCGCCTGCGCAATGTCGCCGTTATATTCCAGCACCAGATCGACGTCGCCCTTCAGCAACAGATCCTGTCCATCATCGACATGATATTTTTTGATATGCGGTTTCTGTTTGATCATCATCGCTTCGATCATCGCGACATCGGCCTTGGTCAGGCTGTTGACCGATTTGCCCAGATATTTGCCGTACAGCCGGAACATGTCGCCGGCTTCGGACAGAACGGCGATCTTGCCCGAATATTCGTCCGAATCGAACAGGACCTTCCAGCTGTCGGGGACCGCTTTCACCTTGGACTTGCGATAGCCGATGCCCAGCGCGAGCCAAGTATAGGGCATCGAATATTTGCGCTTCGCATCATATGGCACGTCGGTATATTCGGGGGCGACATTCTTGAAATTGGGGATCTGGCTCTGGTCAAGCTCCTGCAGCATCCCCGCCTGCGCCATGCGTTCGACAAAGTCGTTCGACGGCACAATTACGTCATAACCGGGGTTGCCCGCCTTGAACTTGGCGAACAGCACATCGTTGCTGTCGAACAGGTCCATCTTGACCGCGATGCCGCTGGCCCCCTTGAAATCATCCAGCGTGGTTTCGCCGATATACGTGTCCCAATTGTAAAAATTGAGCGCGCCTTCCTCGCCGGTCGCGACCTTGGCCGCGTCCTTGTCGCTGCACGCTGCCAGCCCGCCGCCGAACGTGAGCCCCACCGCAGCCACCCCCATGCCCTTGAGCAAGGATCGGCGGTTCTGGGCATTGTCGAGAAGGGTACGGATATCCATGGCATGCGACTCCTGCTTCGCCGTTTTTGATCGACCGCCAAGCTGCACCGGATCGCGGCAAAGGAAAAGGGGTAAATTGGCGCCCGTGCCTTATGCGTTGCGCAGATACCATTGGTAATCGAGCGGCATCACTTCGGCAAAGAAGCGGTCCTGTTCGACGCGCTTCACACAGGTGAACATGGTGACGAAACGGTCGCCCAGATAATCGCGCATCAGCGCCGACCCTTCGAAGGCGTCGACCGCCGCGAACCAATTGCGCGGCAGGCTGCTGCCCGCTTTTTCCGCCTGGTCATACCCATTGCCGACCACCGCCGGGCCGGGGTCCAATTGCTTGTCAAACCCGTGGTGAATGCCCGCCAGCACGGCGGCGGCGGCGAGGTAGGGGTTGGCGTCGGCGCCGCAGCAGCGATGCTCGATATGGCGCGACGGCGGCGGCCCGGCGGGCACGCGAAAGCTGACCGTGCGGTTGTTGACCCCCCATGTCGGCGCGACCGGAGCATAGCTGTTGGCGCGGAACCGGCGGTAACTGTTGGCGTGCGGCGCGTAAATGGCGAAACCGTCGGCGATGGTCGCCATCATTCCCGCGACCGCCTGTTTCAGCAGCGGCGATCCTTCAGGATCGTCCGAGGCAAAGGCGTTGACGCCGGCGTCATCGTTCATCGACACATGGATGTGCATGCCGCTGCCCGCGCTGTTGGCAAAAGGTTTGGCCATGAAGGTCGCGTCATAACCCATCGTCTGCGCGACCGCCTTGACCAGCCTTTTGTACATGATCGCATCGTCGCAGGCGCGGATCGCGTCGGCCTTGTGCCGCAGGGTCAGTTCGAACTGGCCCGGCGCATATTCCGAAATCGCGCTTTCCAGCGGCAGTCCCTGCACCCGCGCGCCATCGTGCAGCGCGTCGATGAAGGCGCGCATATCCTCCAGCTCGCGCATGCCATAAACTTCGATGCCGGTCGGCGTGGTGCGGTTATAATCGGGGCGGGCGACCCGCGGGCTGCCGTCGCGGTTCCGGCGCGCGTCGAGCAGGTAGAATTCCAGCTCGATCGCCATCACCGGCGTATGCCCATCGGCCGCCAGCCGGTCGACCACGCCGCCCAAAATGTGGCGCGAATCGAGGTCGTGCGGTGTGCCGTCCAGCTCGTAAAAACTGACCAGAAATTGCGCCGCGCGCGGCCCCGCCCATGGGACCAGCACCAGCGTGCCGGGCACTGGTTTCATCGAGCGGTCGGCGTCGCCATCTTCCCATACGAGGCCCGTTTCTTCGGTATCGCGGCCGGTGACGTCGACGACGACGATCGATCCCGGGAAATAGCGCCCGCCGGTATAGACGGCGATCACTTCGTCGCGGGTCAATCTTTTGCCGCGCGGAACCCCGGCAAAGTCAGAGAAAATCATGTCGATCGCGTCAACTTCGGGGTGCGCGGCAAAAAAGGCTTCGGCCTCGCTCACGTCGGCGTGCGTCGCCGATGGCAGGGTGCGGTTCGTCATCATCAAGCTCCCAAAAGCGCGGTCAGGACGGCGTCAAGGCCATCCGCCAGCCGGTCAATCTGTGCGTCGCTGGTCACCGGGCTGACCAGCGCCATGTTGTGGAACGGCGCCAAAAGCAAGCCGCGATTGACAAGGCCAAGGTGGATCGCACCGTCCAATTCTCCGTCCATTGCTGCGCGCGCATCGCTGCCGTTGCGGATCGGCGCGCCCGATGTGATGAATTCGACCCGTGCGCCGACATGCGCCACCTGCCAATCCAGGCCGTGCGCCGCGATCACTCGTCGCAGCCCGGCGACCAACCGGTCAGCCCCCGCCAGCATCGCGGCGTAATTTTCCGCCGTCATCACGTTGGTCAGCATCGCGCGCATCGCTGCCATCGCCAGCGCATTGGCCGACAGCGTCGTGCCGATGCCGCTGTGCCCGCCGGTCCGGGCCGCATTCGCCGCCGCCATCCGCGCCGCGACGTTGGCGGTAAAGCCATAGACGGCGGTCGGCATGCCCCCGGCAATCGCCTTGCCCACCACCACCATGTCGCCCAGCGGGCCATGGGCCTTGCCATGCCCGCCCAGCCCCGACGAGACGGTGTGGGTCTCATCCCACACCAATATTGTGCCCGTACGCGTGGCGGCTGCACGCACATGATCCAGAAAGCCTGCGTCCGGCATCACCATGCCGACATTGGTCATCACCGGTTCGGCAAGCACACAGGCAACATCGCCCCTCGCAAGCGCGACATCGAGCGCCGCAACATCGTTGAATTCGATCACCAGTGTCGTGTCGCGCATGTCGGCGACCTGCCCGAGCAGGCTGGTGCGCATGGTGGGCACGCCGCCGCGAAGATCGACAAAGGCGTCGTCGACCGCGCCATGATAAGCGCCGTTGAAGATCAGGATCTTGCGTCGCCCGGTAATCGCGCGGCACCAACGGATGACCGCGCGATTCGCCTCTGATGCGGTCGATGTGACCTGCCAATAGGGGTGGCCAAATATCGCCGCTAGCCGCGCCGACACATCGAGCCCGGCCTCCATCGGCAGCATATAGGAAAAGCCGCGTGGGGCTTGCGCCGCCAGAGCGGCTGCGACGGGCGGCGGCGCGTGGCCGAACATGCTGGCGGTGTCGCCCAGGCAGAAATCGTCGAGCGTCACGCCGTCGACGGTGGTCAGCGTCGCGCCGACCGCATGGTCAGCGACCAGCGGCCACGGGCTGGGCCAGTCGCGCATCCAGTGGAACGGCACGCCGTCGTGCCAATGCGCGGCGGCGCCATCGGCGACACGCCCGCTTGCGGCAAAACGGTCGCGGAAAACATCCTCTTCAGCGGCGCGGAAGCGCGCGATGCGGTCGCGTGCGATCATCCCAGCCGGTCCCGCAGCGCATAGTAAAGCAGCCCCAGCGTCGCGAGTGGCCTCGCCAGCATCGGCCCGCCCGGAAAGGGGCGGTGCGGCAGATTTGCAAAAACGTCGAAGCCTTCCATCGTCCCGGTCACCGCCTCGGCCATCAATTCGCCCGCCAGCGTCGTGATCAGCGCGCCGTGCCCCGAAAAGCCATGCGCGAAAAAGACATTCCCGTTTCGACCCATGTGCGGCAGCCGGTTCGCGGTGACGCCGACGGCCCCGCCCCACGCATAGTCGATCGGCGTGTCGGCGAGCGACGGGAACACCGCCGCCATAT
>JBEGPL010000339.1:0-4159 GCA_041181445.1 Pseudomonadota bacterium | reverse complement strand
TCAGCAGCACCGGGTTTTCCACCAGCAGGATCTGCCCGTGCGAATTATCGAGCGCGAGATAATTGCCGTCATTGCCGAAGCGGGTGAACAGGCTCATGACGCGGCGCTCGCGCAGCGGGTCGATGGGTGACGACACCCCGCTGGCGGTCATTTCCGCCAAGGGGCGCACGCTCAGCCACTTCTTCCGCCAGAATTTCAGCCAGGTCACCAACCCGCCAATCGACAGTTTGCGCGAACGCCATGTGATGAGCCTGAAAACGCGCTTTTCCAACCTGGCCAACATCCTCGATACGCAGGGACAAAGCGACCATGTGCTGGTGATCGATTCGCCGATGCTGGTCGGCGATGACTGGGACCGGCTGCGCGCCTATTTCGGCGATGCGATTGCCGACATCGACTGCACATTTGCCGCCGGTTCGGGGCCACAGGGGCTGCGCGATGCCATCGCGCGCATTCGCGCCGCCGCCGAAGCCGCGGTGCGCGCGGGCCGCACCGAATTGTTCCTGTCGGACGAGAAAATCGACGCCAAACGCGTCGGCATCGCGATGGTTCTCGCCGCCGCCGCCGTCCACACCCATCTGGTGCGCAAGGGGCTGCGCAGCTATGCCTCGGTCAACGTCCGTTCGGCCGAAGCGATGGACACGCACAGCATCGCGGTGCTGGTCGGCGTCGGTGCGACGACGGTGCAGGCCTATCTGGCCGAAGCCGGAATCGCCGACCGCCACGCGCGCGGATTGTTCGGTGCATTGTCGCTCGACGACTGCCGCCAACGGTTCCGCACCGCGATCGACGAAGGCCTGCTCAAAATCCTCTCGAAAATGGGGATCGCGGTCATCAGCAGCTATCGCGGCGGCTATAATTTCGAAGCGGTCGGCCTGTCGCGCGCGCTGGTCAACGACCTGTTCCCCGGCATGCCCGCGAAAATATCGGGCGAGGGTTATCAGTCGCTCTATATCAACGCGCAGGAAAAGCATGAGCTGGGTTTCGACGCGCGCATCGCCACCCTGCCCATCGGCGGTTTTTACCGCCAGCGCGCGGGCGGCGAAACGCATGCCTATTCGGCGCATCTGATGCATCTGCTCCAGACAGCGGTGGCGACCGACAGTTACTCGACCTATTTGCAATTTGCGCGCGGCGTGTCCGAATTGCCACCCGTTTACCTGCGCGACCTGCTCGAATTCAACACGCCCAAGGACGGCATCGCGCTCGACGAGGTGGAGGCGATCACCGAAATCCGCAAGCGTTTCGTCACGCCCGGCATGTCGCTGGGTGCGCTGTCGCCCGAGGCGCATGAAACATTGGCGATTGCGATGAACCGCATCGGCGCGAAAGCCGTATCGGGCGAAGGCGGCGAGGACAGCAGCCGGTTCAAACCCTATGCCAATGGCGACAATGCCAACAGCAGCGTCAAACAGATTGCCAGCGGCCGGTTCGGCGTCACCGCCGAATATCTGGGCGCGTGCGACGAGATCGAGATCAAGGTCGCCCAGGGCGCCAAGCCCGGCGAAGGCGGTCAGCTCCCCGGGTTCAAGGTCACCGAATTCATCGCCAAGCTGCGCCATGCGACGCCGGGTGTGACGCTCATCTCGCCGCCGCCGCACCACGACATTTATTCGATCGAAGACCTGGCGCAGCTGATTTACGACCTGAAACAGATCAATCCGCGCGCGCGCGTCTGTGTCAAACTCGTCTCGTCAGCGGGCATCGGCACGGTCGCGGCGGGCGTGGCCAAGGCGCATGCCGACGTCATATTGGTCGCGGGCAACACCGGCGGCACCGGCGCGTCCCCGCAAACCAGCGTCAAATATGCCGGAACACCTTGGGAAATGGGCCTGTCCGAGGTCAATCAAGTGCTCACGCTCAACGGGCTGCGCCACCGCGTCCGGCTGCGCACCGATGGCGGGCTGAAAACCGGGCGCGACATCGTCATCGCCGCGATTTTGGGCGCGGAGGAATATGGCATCGGCACATTGAGCCTGGTCGCGATGGGGTGCATCATGGTGCGCCAGTGCCACAGCAACACCTGTCCGGTCGGCGTGTGCACACAGGATGAGGCGCTGCGCGCCAAATTCACCGGGTCGCCCGAAAAGGTGATCAACCTGATGACCTTCATCGCCGAAGAAGTGCGCGAAATTCTGGCCCGGCTGGGTTTCCGCACGCTCGACGAGGTCATCGGCCGCACCGAATTGCTGCGTCAGGTGAGCCGCGGCGCCGAACATCTCGACGATCTCGACCTCAACCCCGTGCTGGCCAAAGTCGACGCCCCCGACGCGCTGCGCCGCTTTGCCGTCGCGGGCGGGCGCAACCCCGTGCCCGATAGCCTCGACGCGCAGATATTGGCCGACGCCAAGCCGCTGTTCGAGCGGCGCGAGCGGATGCAGCTGACCTATAATGTCCGCAACACCCACCGCGCGGTCGGCACGCGGCTGTCAGCAGAGGTCACATCGACGTTCGGGATGAGCGCGCTCGCCGACGACCATGTCCAGATCCGGTTGCGCGGCACAGCGGGCCAGTCGCTCGGGGCCTTCCTGTGCAAGGGCATCACGCTGGAAGTGTTCGGCGACGCCAATGACTATGTCGGCAAGGGTCTTTCGGGCGGGCGGATCATCGTCCGGCCGACGGTGTCGAGCCCGCTGGAAAGCCAGCACAACAGCATCATCGGCAACACCGTCCTTTATGGTGCGACGTCGGGGACCTTGCTCGCCGCGGGTCAGGCGGGCGAGCGTTTTGCCGTGCGCAATTCGGGCGCACAGGTCGTCGTCGAAGGCTGCGGCGCGAACGGATGTGAATATATGACCGGCGGTATCGCGGTCATTTTGGGCACGATCGGGTCCAATTTCGGCGCAGGCATGACCGGCGGCATGGCGTTCGTCCTCGACGTCGACGGCAAATTCGAACGCCGCGCCAACGCCGACAGCATCATGTGGCAGCGGTTGGACAGCGACCATTGGGAATCGGTGCTGCGCGGGCTGATCAGCGAACATGCATCGGCAACCAGCAGCAAATGGTCGGCCAGCATCCTGCTCGACTGGGACCGCTGGCGCGACCAGTTCTGGCAGGTGTGCCCGAAAGAGATGCTGTCGCGACTGGCACATCCGCTGTCCGACCGCGAGGCCGTGGCGGCGGCGGAGTAGGCGCGGTCGGCGCCTGATCGTCGCCCCTGCGCAGGCAGGGGCCGCCGGCGGAAAAACAGCGACGCCGCATGCTTGTTCTGCCTGCGGCCCCTGCCTGCGCAGGGGCGACGTCCGTTTCCAGCCGCGAACAAAATGTAAAGTTCCGGTCACAAGGCTGAACCCACAGCAACAACTCTGTTCAGGATCACGAAAGCGACTCGCCAGTAAAAGCGGCCCCATTGCGGCACTTAAGCCGCCGACGCTTCCTGAAAAAAGGATCGACGCGATGCGCCGTTTCGCCCTGTTGCCGCTTGCTGCCGCCCTTGCCCTGCCCGCCCTTGCCCTGCCCAGCGCCGCTCTTGCGCGCGACCATGGCACGGCAAAAGCCGCCGCCGAAATGAACGAAATCGCCGCCACCTTGCAGGACCCGGCGGTTCAGGACGACATGGCCGCGACCGTCACCGGATTTGTCGATGCGCTGATGGCGATGAAGGTCGGCCCGCTCGCGCGGCTCGCCGGACGCTTTGATCCCAAATCGGACCTCGCCGATGCCGACCCTGACGCGACCGTCGCCGACTTGATGAAGCGGCGGGACCGCAAGAGCCTCGCGCGGCTGGACGGTGATGTCCGCGCCGGCACCGGCGCGATGGGCGACATGACCGCGATGATGGCGGCGATGTTGCCCGCGCTCGACACCATGACGCGCGACATGGAGGCACGGTGGAAAGAGCGCAAACAGCGCGATTGACCGCCGCAACGGCATTCATCCACAACTAATCGACCCGTCCGCCCGTCTGTGCCCTTGCGCACGGCGGGCGGACGCGGTTAACGCGGTGGCATGTGGCAACTTTATCAATTCCCGCTTTGTCCCTTTTCGCGCAAGGTGCGGCTGATGCTCGGCGAAAAGGGGGTCGGTTATGACCTGGTGCGCGAATCGCCGTGGGAACGCCGCGACGAATTTGTCGATCTGAACCCCACGGGCGCGACGCCGGTGATGGTCGACGCGGTGCGCGGTGTGACGTTGATCGACAGCGCAGCGATCTGCG
>JBEGPL010000338.1:0-6149 GCA_041181445.1 Pseudomonadota bacterium | reverse complement strand
ACGATATCGGCATTGCTTGCCACCGCATCGGCCTCCATCCGCCAGCCGCTCTTGGTGCTGACGGCGGTAACGCGATCCCCCAGCGTTTCGATATGCTCGACCGGATCGTTCAGCCGCAAAGTGCCGCCGATCCGCTCAAACTGGGTGACAAGGGCTGCCACCAGCCGGTTGGTGCCGCCCCGCGCAAACCATACGCCGCCATCCTTTTCCAGCTTGTGGATCAGCGCATAGATCGCGCTGGTCTTCATCGGGTCGCCGCCGACCAGCAATGTGTGGAAACTGAACGCCTGGCGCAGGCGTTCGTCCTTGATGTACGACGACACGATTGAATAGACGCTGCGCCACGCCTGATATTGCGCCAGACTGGGCGCGGCCTTGATCATCGACTTGAAGTCGAGGAACGCGACATGGCCCAGCTTTTCATAGCCTTCGTGGAACACGCCCGCCGAATAATCCAGAAAGCGTTTGTATCCGGCGACGTCGGCGGGGTTGAACCGCGCGATTTCGGCCATCAAACCGGCGTCATCATTGCTGTAGTCAAAATTGCTGCCGTCGGGCCAGTTCAGCCGGTAAAAGGGGGCCACCGGAACCAGTTCGACATCTTCGCTGATGTCGTGACCGGTCAGTTGCCACAATTCTTTCAGGCAGGGCGGATCGGTGATGACCGTCGGCCCGCCATCAAATGTAAAACCGTCACGCTCCCAGTAATAAGCGCGCCCGCCGGGCTTGTCGCGGCCCTCGATGACGGTTGTGGCGATGCCGGCCGATTGCAGCCGGATCGCGAGCGCCAGGCCCCCGAAACCCGATCCAATGACGGCGGCGGTCCTTTTCATACCCAATGGAAATCCCTTATTGCGACCATGGCCCTCCCTATGGGGATGGGCGGCTTGCCAGACAAGACGCGAATTTTGTCGGCAGTTGTGCTTGCCCCCGCATAAAATCGTTCGATAAGCGGCGCGGGCAGGCGGTAAAAGCGTTCGAGGATGCGATAGCGATCGGCGGGGGCGGCGCCCTTGAACAACATCGTGTCGAGCAGGCGGTAAAAGCGCTGGCCGCGCCACTGCGCGCGCGCGCGCGCTTGAATCGCCGCCGCCGGGTCGCCGCCATCGACAAGGTCGGGCATCGCCGCCGCCAGCCGCACCGCGCCGGGCAACGAATAGCCGGTGGTCGCGTGGAACAGCCCGGCGCGCAGCCCCGCCTTGGGCTGGCCGGTGCCTGTGGAATCCCAATAGGCATCAAAATCGCCGCCGATGACGACAGGCAACACCCCGGTTTCGGTGCGCGCGGTGGCGCTCACGACCCAGCCCTGCGCGGCGGCATAGGCGGCGATGCGCTGCGTCAGCGTATCGACATCCAGATCGGAGGTGTCGCTGTAATATGTGTCCTCGACAAAGACGGTGTCGGCATCGAACGGCAGGCAATAGACAAAGCGGTATCCTTCCGCCTGATCGACAGCCGCATCCATCACAACCGGCCGGGTCAGCCCGTGCCCGCCCCTTATGGTCAGCGCCTGCCCGGCAAACTTCTGCCACCCCAGCGTCAGGGTGGTGAGGTCACCCGGTCCGCGCGCATCGATGACGTGGCGGGCCTGCACCTGTTGCTGATTGTCGAGCGCGGCGCCGGTCGGGTCCACGCTCAGCGCCCCGGCGGTGATGATGTGACCGGCGGGCATCGCGGCGCGCAGCGCGGCGTCGAGCGCTTCGCTGGTGATACTGTTATAGCCGGTGGCCAGCGTGCGGCGGTGCGCCGGAAAGACGACGTCATAGCTGTCCCAGCGGTGCGCGATCAGCGGATCGACCAGCCAGCGGTGCTCCGCCGCGACATCGCTGTCGAAAAAGGACCAGATGTGATTGCCGCCCAGCGCCGCCGCCGGTTCGACGATGCGGACGTCGAGGTCGGGGCGTTTGGCGGCGAGCGCTAGCGCGATCAGCCCGCCCGAAAGCCCGCCGCCGATGATCGCAATGTCGCAATTCAGTATGTCCGCGCCCCGCATCGCCACCCTCTAGCGCGGCGGGCGCAGGGCGCAAAGCGGATTGCGCGGACCGCGCGGACGGTTATCAGGGGCGGATGACCCCCGTTCCCGTTCCTGTGCCCGTTCCTGCCCCCGTCCCCGCGACCATTGACGACGCGCCCGCCATCGCCGCGATCTACGCGCATCATGTCGCGCATGGCACGGGCAGCTATGACCTCGAACCACGCAGCGTCGACGCCACGGCGGCGATGATCGCCGATTTTGCCGCGCACGGCTGGCCCTTTCTGGTGGTGCGCGATGGCGACGGCGGGCTGTGCGGCTATGCCTATGCCAGCCAGTTCCGTCCGCGCCCGGCCTATGCCTTTGCGTGCGAGGACAGCATCTATATCCATCCCGACTGGCAGGGGCAGGGCGTTGGCCGTATGTTGCTGGATGCGCTGATCGACGCCGCGACGGCGGCGGGCTTTCGCACCATGGTCGCGGTCATCGGCGGGGCCGAGCCGGGGTCGATTGCGCTCCACGCGCGCTGCGGCTTTGTCCATGCCGGGCGGCTGGCGGGGATGGGGTGGAAACATGACGCGTGGCGCGACAATGTGTTCATGCAGCGCGCGCTGGGCGACGGCATGGCGACGGCGCCGACGGCACGCGCGCCATGACCGGGCTGATCCTGTCGGCGCTGGCGATGACGCTGATTGTCGGTGTGCGCTATCTGATCACCAGTGGCGCATTCGCGTGGATCACCGCGCGGGTGCGCCCCGGCCTTTATACCGGGATGGAACGGCAGATGCGGCGCGAGATTGGCTGGAGTCTGGCCAGCGCGGCGATTTACGGCGTTCCGGCGGGTGTTGTCGCATGGGGGTGGCAAAACCGCGGCTGGACGCGGATTTACGCCGACATCGGCGCATGGCCGCTGTGGATGCTGCCGCTCAGCCTGTGCGCATTTCTGCTTGCGCACGACACATGGTTTTACTGGACGCACCGGTGGATGCACCGCCCCGCGCTGTTCCGCATCGCCCACGCCATCCACCACGACAGCCGCCCGCCGACGGCATGGGCGGCGATGAGCTTTCACCCCATTGAGGCGGTCACCGGAGCCATCGTCATCCCGGCGCTGGTCTTTGTCATTCCGGTGCATGTCGGCGTGCTGGCACTGGTGCTGACCATCATGACCGTGATGGGCATCGGCAACCATATGGGGTGGGAGATGTTTCCGCGCGGACTTGTTCATGGTGCAGCAGGGCGCTGGCTGATAACGGCGACGCATCATGAAAAACATCACGACAAATATCGGGGGAATTATGGGCTGTATTTCCGCTTTTGGGACCGGCTTTGCGGCACCGACATCGGCCTTGGCGATTTTGCCGCTGCTGCTGATCGGCGGCGCGGCGGTGGCGGCGCAACCCGCGCCGGCGGGACCGGCGATTGAAGTGTCGGTGGCCAAACTGCGTAATGCCAAGGGGCAACTGCTCGTCTGTCTGACCAGCAATGCCAAAGCCTTTCCTGATTGCAGCAAGGACCCGCGCGCGATCAAACGGGCGGTCCCGGCGGCGTCGGGCGCGCGTCTCACGCTGCATGTGCCCGCGAATGGCACTTATGCCATCGCGCTGGTCCATGACGAAAACAGCAATGACAAGATGGACTTGCGATTGTTCCTGCCGCGCGAAGGCTTTGGCTTTTCGAACAATCCCAAAATCGGCATGGGCGCGCCTGGTTTCAAATCCTGCGCCTTTGCGGTGACCGGCGACCGCAGTGTCGCGATCACAATGAAATATATGCTCTGACCACTGATTATCGGGCAAACAGCATCGCGTCGTCGGCGAACGCCTTGAATTCGAGCGCATTGCCCGCCGGATCGCGCACGAACATGGTCTTCTGTTCGCCCGCTTGCCCGGCAAAGCGGGTGTAGGGGGCGATGCCGAATGCGACGCCCGCCGCATCGACCCGCGCGGCGAGGTCGTCGAATTGCGCCATCGTCAGCACCATCCCGAAATGCGGCACAGGGACGTGGTGGCCGTCAACAGGATTGCTGCCCGCGTCGCCCGCGCGCGGCACAAGATGCGCGACAATCTGATGCCCGAAAAAGTCGAAATCGACCCACTGATCGGATGATCGTCCCTCGGCGCAGCCGACCACACCGCCATAAAAAACGCGCGCCGCCGCCAGGTCATCGACGGGAAAGGCGAGGTGGAACGGGCGCAGCGCGGCGCGTTCACTCATGCGTCCGGCCCCGCGATCGTGTCGCATGCGGACATGATCGTTTCGGCGTCGGCCTCTGGCAGCGCGTCAAAGGCGTCGGTGTCGAACTTTGCAACCGCCGCCACCAGCGCGGCGGCGACTTGCGCCGCGCCGCCGCCATCGGCGATCATCGCGCTTTCGATCCGGTTCGCTTTTCGGGTGAAGGCCATCGATTCGGCGGTATCACGACCCTCCTTCTGGCGGATCGCGTCGCCGAAGTTGAAAAACAGCGCATAGCAATAGGGCGCTTCAATCTCGATGGCCGCAATCGGTGGCAGCATCAGCGGCGACAAGGCGCCGACCGTGCCTTCGCGATCACCCTCCACCTTGATCGATGCATAGAGCGGCGCACATGTCGCCATTGCATCGTCGAGCAGCCTTTCGCCGACCGCCGGGTCCGACGACCCGCCCAGCATCGCGCTGCTGAAATCCTCAAAATCCTGCTTGTACATCGCGCGGACCAGCGCCTCGCCGATCCCCTGTTCGGCCATGATCGCCTCGGCGACTGCGCCCGACAGGATTTCGGTCTTCTCGCCGCTCAGGCCATATTTGTTGATCGTCACCCCGCGCTTATATTCGTGGAACACCAGTTCGCCGAGCATCGCACAGCGCATTTCGCCGCGCCGCGCGGGGGGCAAGGCTTCCATCGCACCCCACACGTCACTCGGCGTCGGGTCTTCGTCATATGCGGCGGCGTCACCGGCGGCCATCGCGGCGTCTGCTGCTGCGGCGGCGGCGGCGCAAACGTCAGCATCCTCGCACGGGACGTCGCCCGCTTCGATGTCGATATAATCGGTGGCGGGGTAAGCCGCGTCACCCATTGCATCGGCGGCAGCCGCATCTTCGCAATCGCCGGGGTTTTTCGTGCAATAGTCGGGGTCTGCCGCCGGGGCATCAACGGGGTCGACCACCGCGACCAGCGCCGCCGCATGGAACAGCGTCGCGGGCAGGGCGCTGCCCCAGCTCAGCGCGATGGCGCAGCATGTGGTGAACAACATGGCGTTTCTCTCCCGGAAAGTCACAGATCGCCATGCTGGTCAGGCGCGCTCCCTTTGGCAAGCAACATTTGCCGGGCGGCGCGCAGCGCATTAAGGCGGCGACGTGAAAGACATCCTCTCCCGCTTCATCGCGCTCGCGCAGCGCTTTCCCAAGCTGAGCGCGCTGCTGATCGGCGGCGCGTCGGCGTTCGGGTTTCAGCCGTTCGGCCTGTGGCCGGTGACGCTGGTCGCCCTTGCGCTGCTGATGGCGCTGGTCGCGTCGGCCCCGCGCGGGTGGCGCGCGTTCGGCATCGGCTGGGCATTCGGGGTCGGTCATTTCGCCGTGTCGCTGAACTGGATCGCGACGGCGTTTACGTTCCAGACAGAGATTTCGCCGTGGCTGGGCTGGGTCGCGGTGCTGTTGCTGGCGCTCTATCTGGCGGTCTATCCCGCGCTGGCGGCGTACGGGGCGTGGCGGGTGTCGAAACGGGTTGCCCCCGCACCAACCATCGTCGCCCCCGCGCAGGCGGGGGCCGCTGTCGAATGCGCGCCGACCGGTGATCAAGGCTCAACTCTGCCAGCGGCCCCTGCCTTCGCAGGGGCGACGGCGAGCTTCATCCTCGCCTTCGCATCGCTGTGGATCGTCACCGAATGGCTGCGAAGCTGGGTGTTCACGGGGTTCGCGTGGAATCCGTTGGGGGCTGCTGTGCCGACTGTTTGGGCCTCACCGGCCATCTGGATCGGCAGCTATGGCCTTGGCGCACTCATGATCATTGGGGCGGGGCTTTTGGTTGAGCTCGCCAACAGGCGCTGGATGACGACAACCGTCATTGCCTTACTGGTTGCTGCTGTTGTGGGTATCGCGACAATGCAGGTCAGCGCGGCAAGCCTGACCGTCGCGATCAATGCGAAAAGGCCGGGTGAGCGGCTGATCCGCTACGTCACCGTCGTCCAGCCCAATGTCG
>JBEGPL010000337.1:0-5665 GCA_041181445.1 Pseudomonadota bacterium | reverse complement strand
CCAGATTGCGTTCATGACGCGCTGCGGCTTTGACAGTTTCGCCCCCGAAACCTCGCTCAACCCCGATGCGGTGGCGCGGGCGCTCAGCGCTTATGACGATGTGTATCAGCGCGCTGCCGACGGTGCGGCGCCGGTGTGGAAGCGGCGTCATGGCTGAGGCGCGCGTCCGCGACCGGATCGACACCGCGCCGCGCTTCACCGCGGCCGATGTCATCCGGCTGAACAATCTGTACCGCGGCGCCGACAGCGCCGAACTGGTCGCGAGCGTCGTCAACGACGGCATGCTGGGCGATATCGCGCTGGTGTCGTCGTTCGGCACCGAAAGCGCGGTGCTGCTTCATCTGGTGGCATCGGTGGCGCCGCACGTGCCGGTGCTGTTCCTCGAAACCGGCAAGCATTTTCCCGAAACTTTGGCGTATCGCGACCTGCTGCGCGACATGATCGGCTTTCCGCTGGTCAACCTCGTGCCCGACGCCGACGCACGCGCGGCCAAAGATGGCACCGGGCTGCGCTGGTCGTATGATCCCGATGGATGCTGCGCGATCCGCAAGGTCGAACCGCTCGAACGCGCGTTGGCAGGGTTTGACGCGTCGATCACCGGGCGCAAGGGGTTTCAGGCAGCGACCCGCACCGGACTGCCGCGCTTTGAACTCGACGGTGCGAGTGGGCGGATGAAGCTCAATCCACTGGCGAGCTGGACGCGGTCCGACATCGACGCCTATTTCGAAGCTCACACCCTGCCCCGCCACCCGCTGGAGGCGCAAGGCTATCCCTCGATCGGCTGCTCGCCGTGCACGTCGATGGTCCAGCCCGGCGAAGATCCGCGCGCGGGTCGTTGGCGCGGGTGGGACAAGGTCGAATGTGGTATCCACGAAGCGGTTTCGCCGCTGCCGGGCGCGGACGATCCCGCCAATGATCCGGTTTTCTAAGCGCCAGCCTCACTCATAATCATCATAGGACTGGCTGCTGTCCGCGAGATCGCTGAACTTGGTCGATTTTGCTTCAAAGTGAAGGCGGATTTTTCCCGTCGAACCGTGCCGTTGTTTCGCGACAATCAATTCGGCAAGGCCATAGACGCTCTCCATTTCTGCCGCCCATGCTTCGTGCGCGGCGTGGATTTTGGCGTCGTCACCGTCCTTGCCCTGTTTGGGTTCGCGCGCCGCAACATAATAATCCTCGCGGAACACGAAAAGCACAATATCGGCGTCCTGCTCGATCGACCCCGATTCGCGCAGATCGGACAGCTGCGGCCGCTTGTCCTCGCGCTGCTCAACCGCGCGGCTCAACTGCGACAGCGCCATCACAGGCAGGTTGAGTTCCTTCGCCAACGTCTTCAAACCGCGTGAAATTTCGGAGATTTCCTGAACGCGATTGTCGCCGTTCTTTGACGTGCCTTGCAGCAATTGCAGATAATCGACGATGATCATCGAAATGCCGTGCCGCCGCTGCAACCGCCGCGCGCGCGCGCGCAGCGCGGCGATGGTCAATCCCGGCGTATCGTCGATGAACAGCGGCAGCGTCTGGAGCCGCTGCGACGCGCGCGACAGCGACTGGAAATCATCCTTGCTGATCTTGCCCATGCGCAGCGCTTCGCCGCTGATGTTCGATTGTTCGGCCAGGATGCGCGTCGCGAGCTGGTCGGCCGACATTTCCAGGCTGAAAAATGCGACCTTCGCACCCAGATTTTTCTCAGGTGGAATCCCGTCTTCCTCGTCGCGGACGAATCGCTCGGCGGCGTTGAAGGCGATGTTGGTGGCGAGCGATGTTTTGCCCATGCCCGGACGTCCGGCCAGGATCAGCAGGTCGGACGAATGCAGCCCGCCGATCTTGGAATTCACCGACGACAGGCCGGTGGTGATGCCCGACAGATGTCCGCCCGAATTGAGTGCACGTTCGGCGACATCGAGCGCGGCCTTGGTTGCCGCCGCAAATGTCTTGACCGTGCCCAGTTCAGATTCGCCGCCCGCGACGCGGTACAGCGCGCCTTCGGCTTCCTCGATCTGCGCCGCGGGATCGACGCTTTCGCTCGTGTCGAGTGCCTTTTCAACCAGATTGCGGCCGACCCCGACCAGTTCGCGCAGCAAGGCGAGGTCATAAATCTGGCGCGCAAAGTCGCGCGCGCCGATCAGCCCCGCGCCGCTGCCCGTGAGCTGCGCCAGATAGCCGGGTCCGCCAACCGCTCGCATCGCCTCGTCCGCGTCGAAATAGGGTTTCAGCGTCACCGGAGTCACGACCATATTGCGGTCGACCAGGGCCAATATCTGCTGAAAAATACGGCCGTGCAGCGGTTCAAAGAAATGGTCAGGACTGAGGTGGACCGGCAAATCCTCCACCACCCGGTTGTCGATCAGAATCGCGCCCAGAAACGCGGCCTCTGCCTCAATATTGCGCGGCAAATGCTGCCCCTCGGCGGGGGTGTTGACGGCGGCAAGGCGGACGACTTCGGTCATGGGCGCCCTCATGGTATAGCCCATTGCGGGGCGCAATGCACTTGTTGACCGCTGCCAAATTGCCTGTGGATGATTTCGGCAAAAGCGCTCCCCCCTTGCCCTTCGCCGCGCCATCGGCAAAGAGGCCAGCCAAGATGACGACGCGCGACCCCGCCCAGCGAATTCTCTCGGTTGATCTGGATGATGCTACCATCATCTGGCGCAATGCCGATGTCGAACAGGAACGGCGCGTCGCGATTTTTGACTTGCTGGAAGAAAATTATTTCGCGCCCCAGCGCGTCCATCCCGACGGCTATCGCGGGCCGTACCGCTTGTCGCTGCGCGTCGAGGAAGGGCGGCTGGTGTTCGATGTCGCGCGCGAGGACGGCACCCCGCTCGAATCGGTCATCCTCGGCCTCGGCCGTTTCCGCCGCCCGATCCGCGACTATTTCGCAATCTGCGATAGCTATTATCAGGCGATCAAGACCGCAACGGCGGGCCAGATTGAAACGGTCGACATGGCGCGCCGCGCCGTCCACAATGAATCGGCGGAGATGCTGGTCGAGCGATTGGCGGGCAAGATCGACGTCGATTTTGACACCGCCCGCCGTCTGTTCACGCTCATCTGCGTGTTGCACATCAAGGGATAGGCCATTGGCAAAGCGCCCCACCGTAACCGCGCGTCCGCCGCGTCTGCGCCGCTGGCTGAACCGGCTTGCAGGCCTGGCTGTCACCGCACTGGTCGCTTTTGCGCTGGTGGCGTGGCTCGCCGCGCGCTGGACGCCCGACCGTGCGCGGTTCCCGATTCAGGGGGTGCGCATCGACGAAGACAACGGCGTTATCGGTTGGGGCGGGCTGGTCGCGTCGGGGGTCGATTTCGCCTATCTGGAGGCCACCGATGGCGCAGGTCGGCGCAGCCCCGATTTCGCGGCCAACCTGTCGGGCGCCCGGAACGAAGCCATGCGTGTCGGTGCCGTCCACCGTTTCAGCCTGTGTGCTCTGGCCGAAGATCAGGCGGCGAACTTCATCCGCGTCGTCCCGCGCTTTGCCGACGCGCTGCCCGCCGCCGTCCGGCTTGATTTCGCAGACGACTGCCCGGTCCGCCCTGCCCGCGCGCTGGTTCTGCGTGAGCTTTCGACCTTTTTGAGCCAAGTCGAGGCGCACAGCGGCAAGAAATCGATCATCATGCCGACGGTCGCGTTCGAAAATGAATATCGCGTCTCGGGCGCGATTGACCGCACCATCGGCCTGAAACGCAATTTCTTTCCGCCCGACTATGCCGCGCACCCCTGGGTGATGTGGGAAGCCAATGATTTCGTCCGCATCCCCGGCGCGTCGGGCACAGTCCACTGGATAGTCGTTGCGCCTTCGGACCCTGCCATGCAAAAGGCAGCGGGAATGGGGAGCAACTGATGTCGATTTTGTCCGACCGCTGGATCCGCGAACAGGCGCAGAACCATGGCATGATCGAGCCATTTGTCGAGGCACAGCGGCGCGACGGTTGTATCAGCTATGGCCTGTCCTCTTATGGCTATGACGCGCGCGTTGCCCCCGAATTCAAGATTTTCACCAATGTCGACAGCAGTGTCGTCGACCCCAAACAATTCGACCCGAAAAGCTTTGTCGACCGCGAAACCGATGTGTGCATCATCCCGCCAAACAGCTTTGCGCTGGCCCGCACTGTCGAATATTTCCGCGTCCCGCGCGATGTGCTCGTCATCTGTCTGGGTAAATCCACCTATGCGCGTTGCGGCATCATTGTGAATGTCACTCCGCTGGAACCCGGGTGGGAGGGCCATGTAACGCTGGAGTTTTCCAACACCACCCCGCTTCCTGCCAAAATTTATGCCAACGAAGGCGCGTGTCAGTTCCTGTTCCTGAAAGGGAACGAGCCGTGCGAGACCAGCTATGCCGACCGCGCCGGAAAATATATGGGCCAGCGCGGTGTGACGCTGCCCAAACTTTGACGATAATTAGCTGTGAAAGGCCAATGACATGAGCCGCGAATTTGACATCATCATCTATGGCGCAACCGGCTATACCGGACGTCTGGTCGCCGAATATCTGACCAGCCATTATGCCGGGCGCAAGGACGCACCGACGTGGGCGATGGCGGGGCGCAGCGTCGACAAGCTGGCCGAAATCCGTGACCTGATCGGCGCGCCCAAGACCACGCCGCTGGTCGTCGCCGACGCCGGTGACACCGCCAGCCTGAACGCGATGGTCCGGCGCGCGCGCGTCATCATCACCACCGTCGGCCCGTATCAGCTTTATGGCAGTGATCTGGTCGCGGCGTGCGTCGAACATGGCACCGACTATGTCGACCTGTGCGGCGAGCCGCTGTGGATGCGCGAGATGATCGATGCCCATCAGGCCGCCGCCGAAAAAAGCGGCGCGCGCATTACATTCAGCTGCGGGTTCGATTCGATCCCGTTCGATCTGGGTGTCTGGTTCCTGCAGGAAGAAGCGATCAAACGCCATGGGGCCCCTGCCCCGCGCGTCAAGGGCCGTGTCCGCAAGATGCAGGGCGGCGCATCGGGCGGCACCGTCGCCAGCCTGACCGCGACGATGAAGGCGATTGCCAAGAAACCGTCACTGGCTTTGCAGCTCAAGGACAGTTTCTGCCTGACCCCAGGCTATTCCGGACCGTCGCAGCCCACCGGCCTGATGCCCGCATATGACAGCGCAACCGGGACCTGGACAGCGCCGTTCATCATGGCGCCGATAAATACCAAAAATGTTCACCGCAGCAATTTCCTGCTGGGTCACCGCTGGGGCAAGGGCCTTGTCTATGACGAAATGGTGATGACCACGATTGGCGATGCGGGACGCGCAATGGCCGAGGCGCTGGCAAAGGCGAATCCGTTCGGCGAGTCCAACAAGCTTATGCCAGGCGACGGGCCGACCGCCGAAGAACGCGAAAATGGATTTTACGACATTTTGTTCGTCGGCGAATATCCCGACGGCAGCGAGGTCCGCGCCAGCGTGCAGGGCGACCGGGACCCCGGATATGGCTCAACGTCGAAAATGATCAGCGAAGCCGCCATCGGCCTGCTCAGTTGCAAAGCCAAGGGCGGGGTTTGGACTCCCGGCGCGGCCATGGGCGGCGATCTGGTCGCACGGCTGTCGGCCGAGGCCGGGCTGACCTTCCAGATCGAGAATTGAATCGTCGCCGACCATGAACAATCTGGATGAATTGCTTGCGCGCAGCGAGATTGCCGACGGACGGCTGCATG